>DATDGT010000343.1:0-7384 GCA_036521975.1 Bryobacteraceae bacterium | reverse complement strand
TGGACTGCGGAAACGCACAAGAGGGTCAGTCTACACTACATCGCGTTTTTCAAAAGCGGCTATTGGGAACACGTCACTTGCCCTCACCGCAAGTCCAAAAAATCTCAGAATCGACGGTCGCGTGACGAACTTGGGTTAGGCGGCTGGCGCACTCCCGCATGGTTCTGACGAACTCGTGACTGATGTTCGACACCGACGGGTTCCCGCCGCGACCCTCGTCGCAGACGACGCTTTCCTGAAACAATCAGCCGCGCTCTGCTCCACCCTTGCGAGGGAGCGCCTGCCGGCGGCTTATTCCGAGCTTCTGCATCCGGTAGACCAGAGATGTCCTCTTCATACCCAAGCGTGCGGCTGCCCCGTTCCGGCCGCCGACCACCCAGTCGCTCGCTTCAAGCGCTCGAACAATATGATCTCGTTCCACTTCGGCAAGGCCACTGATGGCGACATCAGATCCGCGTTTGTCATGGAATGGCTCCAATTCGCCGACCGGGGCTCGTAGTACCGAGTGAGGAGAAAGAATCACTGCGCGCTCGATAAAGTTCTGCAACTCACGAACGTTGCCAGGCCAGCGATATCGCACGAGCGCGTCCATGGTCTCGCTGGGAATCTGGTCGATGGTCTTGCTCATTCGTCGTGAATAGACCGCGAGAAAATGCCGCACTAGTTCCGGTATGTCTTCGGCCCGCTGGCGAAGAGCCGGAATGCTGATCGGAAATACTCTCAACCGGTAATAAAGGTCGTCACGAAAGGTCGCCTGCTTCACCATACTGACTAGATCGCGGTGCGTCGCGGCGATGAGCCGGACATCAACCTTATGAGTGCGGTTGCTTCCGAGTCTCTCAAACTCCTGCTCCTGCAGAACGCGCAGCAATTTCGCTTGCAGTTCGAGAGGGATATCCCCGACTTCGTCCAAAAAGAGCGTGCCCTTGTTCGCCAATTCAAAACGTCCTATTTTTTGGGCGATCGCTCCAGTAAATGCTCCCTTTTCATGGCCGAATAGCTCACTCTCCAGAAGCCCTAGCGGAATCGCAGCGCAATTCAATTTCACGAATGCGCCTTCGCGACGAGCGCTCAAATCATGTATTGCGCGGGCAAAGAGCTCCTTGCCGGTTCCGGTCTCGCCCAGGATCAACACGCTGGAATCCGTAGGCGCCACGACGGACACAAGGCTCAAGGCAGCCTTTAAGGCCGGGCTCTCTCCCACGATTTCCGTAAACTCGGACCGAATTTCCTCTTCCAGATGACGTCTCTGTTTCGTCTCGCGGTCTCTGTCTTTGATCGCCGTCTCATAGCTGATTGCGTTTTCAACAGCGATAGCTACTGGACCTGCGACCTGTTCAAGAAAGCGAACCTCATCTTCGGAAAAAGCGTTCTCAGACCGCTTTATCGCGGCCAGCACTCCTACTACGCCGCTTCTTCCGATAAGCGGGAGATCGCACCCGGAGACCAAACCTTCCGCTATGGTCCGCTCGATGAAAAGTCGGCCCACGTCACTGCCATAACTTTCGGGGTCGTCCCGCACCTCTTCCAGGCTGTTAAAGTACTGGGTCTTGCCGGTCTGGAAAGCCTTGCCACAAGGGGCGCCCCGGATCGGTATGCTCGCTCCATCGCAGATCGCCCCCCGCGACTCCGGGTTGTACAGGATCGTTAGTCTCAAGTGCTCGCTATCCTCGTCCGGGAGAAGCAACGCGCAAAAATCGGATCGCGTTACACTAAACAGACTCTTGGAAAGCACCTCAACCAACCGGCGAAGGTCCAGCTTGGAGGTTACGCTGTTGGTAATTTCCAGAAGCAACCGCAGCCGATCACGTTCGCGCTGCAACGCCTGTTCCTTCATATGGCGCTCAATCGCGATCGCGGTGACGTGGCTGGCATTCTCGATCAACTGAAGATCGTTGGCGTCAGGATTACGCGCCTCTCGATAGAGGATGGCGAATGTGCCGAGTACCTCGCCTTCACGTGTGAACAGCGGTCGCGACCAAACGGCGCGAATCCCATACGGCAGCATCCGGTCGCGATAGTCGTCCCAAATAGACTCCTGGAAGATGTCGGCAACATACACCGGCTCCCTCCGATAGACGGCCGTGCCGCAGGAGGCGCCTTTCGGGCAAACTTTCGTCCGCCCCACGCGCTCAATAAATCCAGGAAGACTTGGCGCTGCAGCGCAATAGAGATAGTTCTCGTCTTCATCCGGAAGCCAGATCGTGCAGAACAAACCTTTGCCTTGAGACTCGACCAGCCGGGCAATGACCGTCAGCACTTGGGACAACTCAGATCCTGCAAGAATCAGCTTGGGGATGTCGAGAACGGACTCGGCACAGAAAAAGTCCGATTCGTTCTGCGCCCCGTCGACTTTCGGCAGTTCTTGTGCGAGTGATGATGTTGCTGACTTCATACTCCCCGAGTTCCGAAGGCCGACACGGTCAATCGGAAACCGCAATGGCGCAACTCAATGGCCGGTCTACTTTCGACAACGGTCCGTTGAGATCCTGCGGACGTTCGAAAATTCAAACGATCACCGCCAGCGCCAGATTACCTCCCAATTTCGGCGCCGCTGAGCAACGTGGGACAGCTCACCCCCAGATTACACCCGTGGAGGGATGACGGATCAGGGTAACCGCTAGGCGTAATCATCCGATCATCAACACGCTTGATAAACCCGGGTTTGCCAGACGCAAATAGAAATAGCCGATGCCGGCGGTGCCAAGCATCAGGCAGGCGCTTTCGCCCGCGCCAGGGATGCCGCATGGCCAAGGCAATCTCTGAGCTTCAAATTGCTCGATTCCGATACCGCCGATCTTCTCAGCCAGAGCCCGGAGATCCGGTGTGCCTAAATCGCGATCGGCTTCCAGGAGCACATCGGCGTTACCCGCGCAGCCATGGCACAGCGAGAAACCGGCATTTGCGGCGCCGGCCGCATCGAGGGCGCGTTTTGTGGATCGGATCGCAATTTCCGCCTCCTCCCGGACCTTTGCGCCGCCGGTCAAGCGCCAGGCGCGCATCCGCGAAAGGGCGATGCCGGGCGCGCCATGACACCAAGCCATTCCGAACGCGGGAGGCGAGCCGGGCGGACGGAGATAGTCGCGGAAATCGGGCCAGTTTTCCGCTTCGGCGCTGTAATAGGTGCGCTCGTACTGAAACGCCTGCTCGGCGGCATTCTGAAATCGGGGCTCGCCCGTGGCTTCAAAAAGCCGCGTGAAGGCCCAGCCGATGCCCGCTGTTCCGTGAGAGAAACCCGTCAAATTCCGAGAACCAGCCGGCTCCACAGTTTTCCACGACCAGCCTTCGGGAGTCTTGGCGGCTGCCCGCTCGAGCTCGCCGCCCCAGCGCAAAGCCGCTTCGGCCCAAGCCGGGCGTGCAAAGCGGCACGAAAGATCCAGCACCACCGGAATGGCCCCGGCATAGCCGCTAATCACATCGAATCCGCTGCCCTCGGCTTCAAGATTGAGCCTACTGAGCAACGAATCGAGCAATGAAACGCCGCGTTCCTGCCATTCAGGGGCGCCCAGCACCTCGCCCACTCGAATCAGCGACCACGCGATTCCCACCGTTCCCGAATAGACGCCAATGCGGAAAGCGGGGGGAAAGTCGAGTGCGTGATTGTACGCGTGTCTTGCAGCGCCCTCCGCCGTTTTCCGAATCAGCCGCTCATCGTCTATCTGAGCGGCAGACGCAAGGAAAAGAGCCACGCCGCTGGTGCCCGAATAGAGATCGCCGCCAAACGATTTCTGACGGATTTCCCACGCGTTCGCACCGTCCATGAAAGGGCCGATCCAATTACAAGAATCGCCCGCCCAGATTGCGTCCCGGCAAATTTGGCGCGCTATGGCCGAAGCGACAGCGGAAAAGCCAGTCAAGCGGTCTGACCCTCCGCAGCGGCGAAAGCCAGGTCGTCCGCGGAGCCCGGATTCAGCCAGGGCCGCTCCAGCGCGATCCCCTCGGACCGAAAGTGACGCTCCACGGCGGCGAAGCGTTCTTCCAAATTCCGCGCGCCCTCGAGATACGCCATCCAAAGACCCTGCGCCAGGATCCGACAGCGGGACATGCCGAAGCTTTCTTGCGTGCCTGGATCTTCCGCAAATGCGAGCCCCTTGTCGAGTCGAAGTGTAAAGACCGGAACATCGGCTCGGAGAAAAGGCCCTATGCGCTCGAGCCGTTCCGCCAGGAGTTCATGCGTGAACGGGGCGCACCGGCGCGGAACATAGAGAACCGCGCTATCACGTCGTGAAAGCATGGCGGGATGCGCGCCGGTTTTAAAACGGAAAGGGACTTGCCATCGATTCAACTGCGCCGAAAGGATTCGCAATAGCTCCGCGGCCCCTTCGGCGGAGACGTTCCAGTAAAACCGGACGGTGGACAACTCGTCCGAGGAATCCGGAGAGGTCTCGCCAAACGCGAAATAGTAAGCGGGTTGAACGGCACCCGATTCGCGCGGCACGTAGACTCTCACAGTAGAGCCAGGGGCGAGGTGCATGCCGGAACCGCTCAGATTCACGAATTCCCCCGGCGCCAGCACCCGCGTGAGAGATCCTCTCCTAGCGATTACCTGCCCCCCGGGCATGCTTGCGAGCGTTTGCCAGCCATCTTCCCAGCGCTCGCGGCTTTGATTGGCCCGGGATAAACTTTCAATCCATACGGCGTCGTTTAACGTGGAAGGCGTTTCACCCGTTTCCACTTGGCCCGTGAAACGCTTGGAAAAGCAATGTTAGTACAACCGGCTTACGAGTTCATTCATCAGCGGCGGTGCATCCCGGGTGAGCTGCAATCCCGTCATCGGCGTCGCGAGGCCTGTGGACGGAGCTCCCGCGAAAGTGAAGGCTGACGCCGAGAAGATTGCGACGGCGTCGATGATACCTGCCAATTCTTCCCGCAACTCAGGAGCTATGCTCATGGCTCGATACCCAGCAGCTCGCGAGTTGCTTCGTCCGGATTCTCCATCACATTCATGCTGAGCTGGAGAAGGAGAACCGTGCCCGAATTCGCCATGGGCGACGCTTGCAGCATCTCAAACGCGGTTTGAATGATTCTCGCGCCCGTGTACTGGACGATCCGGCGCAGCAGATCGCGCGCGGGATGCCCGGAGATCCCGCGGGCGATGGCGTAGGTACGCCAGAAGGACTGAATCGCCGGCTGCATTCGCTCCACCGGGAACCTCGCCCGCGCCACCATCGCGGCGGGGTCGGCCATGCTGTCTCCGGGAAGCGATTGCACCCAGAACGAAAGATACGCGTTCATGATCCCGGCCACGTCCCAGCAGGAATCGCCCCAATCGGCCAGTTCCCAATCGACGATCATTAGACGAAGCCGGCCATTGGAACCGGGACACAAGACACAGTTGTCCCATTTGATGTCACCGTGCGTCAACGCTTCGGACCGCCATCCGGACCTCAGCTTTTCAAGCGCAGCTCCAAATTGCGGAAACTGGCGGACCATTCCGATCATTTGATGAATGCCGCCGCTCAGATTTGGCGCCGCGTGAGACGGCATATCGTGAATCGATAGGGCCCAAGGCGACCTGCGCAGAAACACGCCGTCGAGATTTTTGGGCGGATTGCCGGCCGCGTCACGATGATAAGAGCCAAAAGCCCGCCCGAGCTGTTCGCCCACTTCTATGGGGAACGCATCATTTTTGAAGTGGTGCTCGGCGATCGTCTCCGCGCCTTCGAGCAACTCGGTAATCAGAACGGAACGCCGCTGGTCGTAAGCATAAAAACGCGGCACGACATCCGCGATGCCGGCGAAGGAGGCGTCCTGCGCCGCAAGCTTGTAACATTCGGCTTCCGTCTGCAGAGTACGAATCGATTCGGGGTTCCACTCGCGTATCTGTTTCAGAAAGTAACCCTGCCCTCCGCGCTGGCTCGCCCTGAAATTACGATTGCGGCGCGGAATCTCGCTAATCTCGATGCCGCCGTTCACAATGGATTCCCGCGTCACCAGCCCACGCTCGAGCAGATAATAGACCAGGTTTTCAGAGGTGAGAATCAAGCCGAAGCCCTTGCGCGGAGGGCGGGCTTCAGCCCGCGCGAGGCTTTAGCCTCGCCTCTCCCGCGGGACTCAAGTCCCGCGCGGACTAAAGTCCGCCCTCCAAGAACGTCTTCAAACCGCCACGCTAGCAAGGCAATCCTTGCGGATTGGTCGGCCAGCAGTGATGAATTGTAATCGGGCACGGCGCGGCCGTAAGACATGCAGCGAGGGTCTTGCACTGGAATACAGTTGGCGTCGGACAGAGGTGTGGATAGACGCTCACAATCCCCTGGGGAGCCGCGCCCGCCGCTGCCATCGGGGCCTGCGGACAACCCGGAGTGTGATGCGGTCCGCATCCATACATCGTCGGGCAGGCACCCCAGCTATACCAGCAGTGGGGCGCGTAGGAACCGACGAACGCCGGCTGCGCCGCGCCAGCCGCCATCGGGGCCTGCGGACAACACGGAGTGTGATGCGGTCCGCATCCATACATCGTCGGGCAGGCGTCCCAGCTATACCAACAACCGCGCGCGTAAGAACCGACGAACGCTGGCTGCGCCGCACCGGCCGCCATCGGCGCCTGCGGACAACCGGGAGTGTGATGCGGTCCGCATCCATACATTGTTGGGCAGGCGTCCCAGCTATACCAACAGCCGCGCGCGTAAGAACCGACGAACGCTGGCTGCGCCGCCGCGGCGCCGGCCACCCCCGCCGCCGCATAGGGGCAGCCCAATTCGATGGTCGGAAAGCAGCCCTGTGAATAGCAGTGAGCTTGATGCGTGCACGCCTTTATTGTGGGACAAAGGGCCGAGAGGTGCACCGCAGCCGCCATTACCGCCATCCCGGCGCCCGCGCCGGCCGCGCCGAACGTTCCCCCGTAGGCGCTCATCACCGGTCCTTGGAAGAATTTGCTTTTCGTGGTCTGACCGCCCGCGCTCACCGATACTTCCGCGCTGCGCTTCACCCATATGTAGGACCCTCCCAAAGGAGAGTGCTCTTTGGGCAGCGGCTCTGCGTGGATAATATCGGCGGTATCGACATCCACATAGGAGCTGAGCGATGGATCCCAATAAATTCTGGTCTGCTTCGAGTCGGCCGCGGCTCCAAGAAACCCTGTCAAGAGCAAGGAATCGCCTGGATTTTTAGGGTCCAGGACAACCTTTGCCGTAAACGCATCCAACCTAACCTTCGATTTCTCGCCGTCCGCCATCTCTCCTCCTTGTGGTGGCGCTGCAGGAACATCCTTGTTCCTGCGGCAATGTATAAGGTACGTTGATTTTTAAGGTTCGTCAGAAAAAATCGTGGGTAGATGTCGGTTCTGGGAGCTTGCCAAGTGAGTGATACAGGGCGAGTTCGAGGCAGCGGAAGGTGCGAAAGCCATAGGATTTTCTCATGGTGACTTTAGCTTTGTTGTTCAGCC
>DATDGT010000342.1:0-24308 GCA_036521975.1 Bryobacteraceae bacterium | reverse complement strand
CTTGACGGAGGCGGTCTTTACAGCATCAGGCTGGATGACGTACCGCAACACTGGTGGACGCCTGGCGCAAACGCGTCGAACCTTGAAAACCATCCTACGCCCGGGAGGTTACGGCGATGACATTTTCGGGCCATACGGGATAGAGGACGGCGAGATCACGCAGCAAGAGGCCGCCGAGAAGCTGGGGATCAGCTATCGTCAGACGAAGCGATTGGTGGCGCGCTACCGGGAACGCGGGGCGGGGGGACTGGCGCACGGCGATGCGGGTCGGCGATCCAACCGTGCCAAACCGGAAAAGTTCCACAGGAAGGTGCTGAAACTGGTGCGGAAAGAGTATCAGGGCCCCGGAGAGGTGTTCGGGCCGACGCTGGCGGCCGAGCATCTGGAGCAAGATCACCAGTTGAAGATCGACCCCGAGGCGTTGCGGCGTTGGATGCTGGAGGAGGGGCTATGGACCCGGCAGCGGAAGCGCCAGAGCTACCGGCAGCGGCGCAAGAGGCGGGCGCATTTCGGGGAGTTGCTGCAGATGGATGGCAGCTTCCATGCTTGGTTCGAGGAGCGCGGCCCGCGCGGATGCCCGATCAACCTGGTGGACGACGCCACCAGCACGGTGCTGGCGCGCCTCTTCGAAGAAGAAACGACCTGGGCGGTGGCGCACACGCTGCGGGCGTGGGTGGAGAAGTACGGCATCCCACGAGCCTTGTACGTGGATTGGAAGAACGTCTACCATCACCAGGCTACCGAACGGCAAAAGCGCGAGGGAGAGATCCCCTTGTCGCAGTTTCAGCGCATGTGCCAGAAGTTGGGCATCGAGTTGATCGGGGCCAACTCGCCGCAAGCCAAGGGGCGGGTGGAGCGTAGCCACGGCACGCATCAAGACCGGCTGATCAAGAAAATGCGCCGAAAGAAATTGCACAGCTACGAGGCCGCCAACCGCTATCTGGAGCAGACCTATCTGAGCGAGCACAACCGCCGCTTCGCCGTGGACGCCGCGCAGAGCGTGGATTTCCATGAAGCCGTGCCCACCGCGTGGGACTTGGAGGAGGTGTTCTGCCTGGAGGAAGAGCGCAGCCTGAGTCCGGACTGGGTGGTGCAATACAAGAACCGCTGGCTGCAGATCCCGGCCGAACCCGCGGTTCCGGCCGGCAGCAAGATCGTGGTGCGAGAGCGGTTCGACGGCAGCTTGCATCTATGGTGGAAAGCGACCAAGCTAAGCTTTTCGGAACTGCAACACAAACCGGAGATCGCGCGACCCCAAGCACCCAAAACACCGCGGAAAGCGGCCGTGAACATCCCGGCGTCCGATCATCCGTGGAGAAAACCGTTTTTATCCAAACCCAGTCTTACGAGCGCTGCGGCGGCCCAATAACCATGCGCCGCCGGCAAGCCAATTCTCAAAAGGAGCGCCGGGCAAAAGCAGCCCGGCGATCCGTCGCGTTGTATCGCCCAAGGCCTTCGCTCCGAGGCTTCACCAAAGAAATGCGGGCGCGCGACCACGTCAGTTGTTTATGCTGCCTGCCCAACGCACCAGCCGCAGGTAGCAAGGTGCGGGGCCGCCGCCCCAACGACCCGGCGGGTTTGTCCAAACGAAAACCCTCTGGGATGACCAGAGGGCTCGTTGCCGATTTCTTCGGAGCCAGCCCCGTCGCATCGGCCTTGGGCATCCGCTTGGGCGCGACCCCTCGCGGACGGATTCACTTTAACACGCTTGCGCGGCGCGCCGGTTCCGCCGTAGCGCGGGCTTGCGAAAAAAAGGGACATTTCTAACGAGGCTTGACAGGCTTTCGGGGTCGAGATTGACACAAGGATGTGGTGCGCCGTATTCTAAGCGCTCACTACCTTCCGAAATCGGATGGGAGCGGTCCCTCTTGGCTCACTTTTCTCGGCCATGCCAAGGACAGTCTGTGGAGTTGCGATCTGTTTCGCTGCGAGTCGGCAAGCTTGCGAACGCATTGGTTCTGGTCGGGATGGACCAAATTACGCGTCAGATCATCGGGGGGCCATCGCAGCATCGTCGACGGCACGGCGTTGTGCCGCATGTTCCAACAAGCAATTCGGGGTCACGGTCTGCCCAAATGCCTGAGCTCGGATCATGGCCCGCTGTATCGCTTCCATCAGTGGCCAATATTCGAGTCCTCGGAGTGACTGAAATCAAAACGGTTCCTTACGTGCCACTGTCCCATCCGTTCGTCGAGCGACTGATCGGCACCATTCGGCGCGAGCTTCTCGATCGAACTCTGTTCTGGACTGTGTCGGAATTGGAGACGAAACTGATCGAGTTCCAACATTACGATAATGGCCACCGAACTCATGCCGGGCTGGAGGGAAGACTACCAGATTCGCCCACGGAACCTGGAGCACCCATCGACTTGGCTGTCTACCGATGGCAGAAATTGTCGAGGCTTGTATCAGACTCGATCGCAGCATATTTCTTGAAATTCGCCATGGACAGCTACGCTCCGGCAGCGGCCCGCAGCATGGGAAGGAACTGGTTGCAGAAAGAAAAGGGGACAGTTCTAAAGAGGTAAAGTAGGGGACATTTTTAGGGAGGCTTGACAAAAAATCTTAGCTGCTATTGACAAGATTACAATTTTGGAATACCCTGTTAGATCGTTCGGTGTAGGGAAAAAGTCGCCAATTTGCAGTCGCCCTCGATCCTGAGAATAACGATACGGGCGAGAGCTAAGGATTCTCCATGGTCATTGCGATTACGAGTGTCGCCGACGGATCGGGAGCGCTACAGACATGTTTTACGCCGAACCCCGCACAAGTTCTGGTCACGGATGAGTTGGCTTGGTCGAACGAAGACTCCCGCCAGGGACCCGAAGGAGTGCATTGGATCGAAAGCGCCGACGGCTCATTTACGTACTTCGATCCGCAACTACTGCCGGTTCCGCCGCCGAGTAATCCATACTTTTTCTCGGGTACCGATGCGGGCCACACATTTCAATATCGTTGCAAACTTCACCCCAATGAAACTGGCCAGTTCACCGTGGTGACGAGCTTGGCCACCACACGACCTACGACCTGACCGGAGAATGGACACTATGGCCCAATTCGAGGACGGCATGATGGACATTTCGCCCTGCGGGGATACATCGGCTGGCGTTGAGGAGACCGTGGCAGCCCAGCCCACACGCAGACAGTTCTTTGGCCGGACCCTCGCGGCAGCTTCCGGGGTCGCTTTTAGCAGTCTTCTCGCTGCGCCGGAGGCCCAGGCTGCCTGCGATCCGATCGGCGAAGAACTCGAGATCTTCCAGGTTACTAGAGGCGCGGACGGAACTTTGCGCTCGATCCTCGAACTGACGAACGAACTCCGGCAAATCCCGACTGCGGCGACCAGCGGGGAAACCTGCGCCGAACCTCTGATGTTCCGGTGCTTTCACGTCCTCGACGCCAGTGGAAAAGTGATCTGGCCCAGAAAACCGGGTGTCCCGCGGCCGGGACCGATTTATTCGGCCGAGGTCGGCGATACTGTCGAGATCACATTCCTCAACCACGTCAATGAAAACCAGGTTTCCGGATCGGTCGATTTCGGCGACCCGGAACGAGTCATGGCCAGGGATCCGGCCACAGGCAAAATGGTCATGTTGCCGGAGCATCCACAGTGGGGGTGCGACACCGCCAAGCTGGGCGGCAAGACTACGATTCCGTTCGCCGACGCGTATCCGGATTGCTTCCATGGTTCGAATGCCGCCAATATGCACTTTCACGGCACTCACGTCACCCCTGAAGCCTTCGGCGACAACGTTCTTGTGCAGGTGGAGCCGGACCTCTCCGTCACTCTTCCCCAGACCGTTACCGCCTTCCTGGCTATCTTCGCGCAAGTCAAGGCCGGCCAGTACAGTCATGGTCCGGTGGATTGGGATAAAGCGATTCCCAAGGACTGGAAAGACCGTCAGAGCGCGCGTCTCGCGTATTATGACAACCACCACCAGTTCGAAGGAAAAATGCTGAAAGCGTGGGGCCTCAGCCTCGCGAAGATAAATCAGGATGCGATCGCTCATCATGAATGGCCTCCGTATCAGATGGGCGCATTCCCGTACGCGTTCACGCTGACGAAATACGATCCGGGAAATCCGGACGGGCCGGAAATGGGGCAGGCACCCGGAACTCACTGGTATCACGCGCACAAACATGGGTCCACCACCATGCACCTGCTGCATGGCCTGGCCGGCGTATTCGTGATCAAGGGCCAGTACGATAAGGACCTCCAGGCTTTCTACAACAACGCTCTTACCGAAAAAATCATGATCATGCAGGAATTCGCGCCCACCCCGAACCTGTATGCCCCCGGCCGGCCCGCCCGGTCTCTCCTGGTGAATGGGCAATTGCAGCCCAAAATCACCATGGCACAGGGGGAGGTTCAACTGTGGCGCATTGTGAACGGAGCGATGCAAGCCCCGATGACCATTACCTTCCCCGCATCGGTCGTGGTCCATCAGATCGCACAGGACGGTGTCCAGTTCCGCGTGGAAAATTTCCAGCGGAATCTGACACAAAGTTCCTTTGTCATGTCGCCCGGCAACAGAATCGACGTGCTCCTGCAGGCCAGCGGGACCGGCGTGGTCACGTACAACGGCGGCCCTGCAAGCGGCGGCGGCAACCTTGTTTCCGTAGCGATTGTGGGATCGAAGCCGATGCAACTCCCGACGCAGGCCAATTATCCGGTTACCAAAGTGCCGTTCCTCGACGACATTGATCCGAGCACGGTCCGCAACAAAAGGCGCCTGACTTTCAGCTGGGAGGACGGACGCACGGGCGGAGGTCAGAATCCCAACCCGCCGCACTTCCTTATCGATGGCAAGCAATTCGAGGAAGGCACTATTTACCAGAGTATGACCTTGGGGCAGGCGGAAGAATGGACCATTGAGAACGCGACATCTATGGTCCATCCGTTCCACATTCATGTGAATCCTTTCCAGGTCTTTGAGGTGATGAATCCGAACACGCCAGGTGTTATTACAGCGGCGGACTATCCTTTGTTCCAGAACCCCACGCCCGGGAACCAGGCGCAGCGGGACGCGCTCCTAAAAAGATGTTTGGCTCCAATTCAACCACCCTTTGTCTGGTGGGACACGCGGGCGATCCCGATGGCGCTCGTCGATTCGAGTGGCAACCTTGTGCTGACAAAGCCCGGCGGTCCGGCAGCGCTCCCCGGCTATTTCCGGATGCGAAGCCGCTTCGTCGACTTTACCGGCAAATTCGTTCTCCATTGCCACATTCTCGGTCATGAAGATCGTGGCATGATGCAACTGGTCGAGGTCAGTGACCGGAAAACGACTGCGAAACATCACTAAGTAAGGGCCGTCTGCCTCCTCGCCTTACAAACCCCGCAGGAAAACGTACTGGTTAGCGAACTCATCGGACCTAGTCGGAGTCGTGTGATCGGCGAAAGCCACAAGAGGCCCGCCCAGGCGAGGAACCGTACGCGGCGGCATAGGCAGGCCTAGTCCGGGTGAATGTGATTGAGCGCATTTCCAATAATCACGTAGTGTCAGCGAAAACATTCGAATCTCCTAAAGAACGACACTCTATCGGGTGTCGAATAATCCCGCATTGTTTACGCGTAGATCACCGAGCCCACTGGTTCGCCGTCGAGAGCGCGCGTGAGATTGCCGGGCGTAAGCCCGTTCACAATTCGGATGCTGTGCGCCAGGCGGCCCCGGACAAGGAGTTCGAGCACGATAGACTCTATGGGCAGTGTCCGCGGCTGCATGGCCAAAAGATCCGCGGCCTGAATTTCGGGAATGAAGCGCGCATCCGGATCGGTTTTCGGATCGGCCGTATACAACCCCTTGACGTCCTTTAGGAAGATTATGCTGCGCGCACCGAAGACTTCGCCGATCAGATACGATCCGGCATCGCTTCCGTGGGGCGGCAGCTTGCCCACGGCTGGCGGGTGCTCCCAGAGAGCATAGGGCGGGATTCCGTTGAAGACCGCGCCGCGAGCCGCGGCCAGCATTGCCGGAAGCAGTTGCACGATGAAGGGCGCTTCCAGGTATACGAAGCCGTGCTGCGCCAGGAGGCAGGAAACCATGTAGGCATTCTGCGCGGAGTCCTTCGCCATCAACGTCGCCAGCGCTCCGGTCGGGAGGCCGAGGTCCAGCCCGACCGAAAGGATATGGCGCGACCGAATACCAGAGCCCACACCAATGACCTGCTGGTGCTTTTCCTGGTTGGCCACGATTTCGTCCAAGACCGGCAGCAGCGCTGCACGGCCGCGGTCCACTATGGACCGGCCGCCGATTTGAACGACATTCAAATTCGGGAGGATGCTCCGGACGGGCGCATCCGTGAGGGCCAGCAAGCCCTTGTCCATGAGCGACTCGCGCATGAGCGGCGAGGCGAGGTGCCGCCCTTCGACCTCCGGCTTCATGCGGTTACTCTTTCGCCGGCTTCCTGCCGGTACACAATCGTGCCGGCCGGCTCGCCCTCGAGCGCGGCGGTGAGTTGCCCAGGCTTGAGTCCGTTCACGAATTGAATTTCTTTGACGTGCCGCGTGTGCCGCATAAACTCAAGCACCGCTCGTTCCACGATCAGGTCGTCCAGGTCCATCTTCAACAACTCCTCCAGGCTGATGCGCGGAATGAATTCACACTGCTGTTTTTTGGGATCGGCAGTGAACAACCCGTCTTCGTCCTTGACATAGATCATCTTCCGCGCTCCAAAGACCTCGGCGATCAGGAAGCAGCCGGTGTCGGTGCGCTGCGGGGGGATGCGGCCCGCGGCGGGATTGGCCTCCCACAACTTATAGGGCGGCATGCCCTGGCAGATGACCGCTCCCCGCTCCATCAAGTAATGCGGCAGCACGCTAAATCCCTCCGGCTCGATGAACGGAATTCCATAACGAGCCAGGAGGTAGTGGAGCATCTGGGCGTTCTGCCACGCGACGGCTGTGCCCAGCACGGTGAGAACCCCGGTAGGCAGGCCCAGATCGATCGCCAGACTATAAATATGGCGTGCGCGCGTGCCGGCTCCCGTGCCCAGAATCATTTTGTGGTGCGGTAGGTTCGCCACGATCTCTTCAATCAGGGGCCCCACGGCGCCGCGGCCGCGGTCGATGATGCTCTGGCCGCCGATTTTGACGACATTTACCCACGGCAGAATCGGGTAGTCCGAAACGGCCCCGCTGGCCTGTTGCAGAGCCAGATCGCTCAGCGATCCAGCTACCAGGCTCTTTCCCAAATTCGTCCATAACCCGCTGTCGTTGATATCGCTCATCCCTCTCCTCGGAGCACAAAAAGCAGCAACTCGAAACGATAAAGCTCCTGCGACATCCTATCAATCGAGCCGAAGGCCGATTCCGCCCAGGCGCCCAGTTGTGCAAGCACTTCGTTCTGCACCGTTATGGGCAGCTTGGCGAAGCGGTGTCCCGTACGGTGGCGTTCCAGGAACATGCGCGGACTGCGTTCGACCTCCCAGGTCGTCGCGACTACCCGGCTGCACCGGGCGGAGGCTGCCTCCAGCGACTTGAGCGAATTCTCCTGGCGTCTGCGGGGGGAATCCTCGGCATGACCCAAGGCGCTCAAAATCATGGCCATTTGGCCCTTCATCCTCGCGTCCACTCCCGTTTCGGACCCCGAGGCCTGTCCCACTATCACCGCACCCCCTGGCCGCGCGACGCGACACGCATCCTGGAGCAGCCTCCCCCAGTTGCCTGCAGCACTGAGGACGTGCATCAGCAGCACCACGTCAATGGTCGCGTCGGGAAACGGAAGCTGCTCGCCCAGCGCCTGGACCAGGATTGGCGTCCGGGAACTCGATTGGCCGGCTTGCCGCTGGAACTGGCGCAGCATTTCCAGAGAGGAGTCGATCCCGATATAGCGATTGCCCGCCGTTACGAAAGCGCGGCCGATGCGCCCTGTACCGGCGCCGAGATCGAGGATCCGCGCGGCCTGCGAGCTTTCAGTCGCACGCCACACGGCCGCACGGATGGCCTCACGTACACTTGCGGGCCAGTCGCGATACTGGTCGAAGTTGGAGGCTAGCGCGTCGAAGTCTGGCATGGTAATGGCGTCAAGGAGGATATCGAGTGGGACCTGGCACATGAGCGCTCTCTGACCCAATCATGCGGCAAAGTGGAGTCGCTCATGCGAATTCTAACGAAAACAAAAAGCTACTCGGCCGTGGCGAACGATCCTATGGGAACGGCACATGCGTCGATTCAAATCGGCGGGCCAAGCCCAACGCTTTTTTCTCTCTCCACGGTATCCTGCAGAATCCTTTCCGAGTGGGACACTCCTTGCTAAGATCGGGGAATCACCGACTGTTACGATCGCGATCCTTCGAGGCTTGGCAGACAGTGACAGCGGCCTGACCGACGCGACTTGACCAAACCGACCAGTACGAACCAAAACGTCCCTGTTCCGCCCAGGTTGACAATGCCAATCGAAATACATAACCGTGAGGGAACCGGCCTGCAATTCGAATTCGTGCCGCTGACATAATATAGCAATGGTAGCGCGCGCCCGGCCAACGATACTTTTCGACGTGATGGGCACGCTGGTTTACAACCCGTTCTTCCGGGAGATTCCGGCCTTTTTCGGCCTCACGCACGCCGAGTTCCTCCGTCGGAGACATCCCACATCCTGGATTGAATTCGAGACAGGCCGCATTTCGGAAGCGGAGTACCTTTCGCGTTTCTTTGCCGATGACACACTTTTTGACATGGACGCCTTTCGCAATTGCGTCGCGAAGGCCTATCGCTGGCTCGATGGAATGGAGTCGTGTCTTGCGGACGTGCACGGTGCGGGGAACCAAGTCTACACACTCTCCAATTATCCCGTGTGGTTTCGGACAATAGAGGATAAGCTGCGGCTTTCACGCTATCTTCAGTGGACGTTCGTCTCCTGCGAGACCGGCCTGCGGAAGCCGGCGCCCGAAGCATTCCTCTCGGCCGCCGAGCGGATCGGCAGGCGGTCGGCAGACTGCCTTCTGATTGATGACTGCATAGTGAATTGTGCAGCGGCGGAAGATTCCGGAATGCCTGCAATCCACTTCCGCGATGCGTACCAGTTGCGGCAGGAATTTGTTCGCCGCGGCCTGATCCCACAGCAGCCTGGCAGCCGGCAAATCCTGCCAAAATTTCCGAGGTAACATCGAATCTTCGGAGGTCCCCCGTTTATGTACACCGTCGGCGTCCGTCGTCATATGATGATCGCTCACTCCCTGCCGGATCCGTACTTTGGTCCTGCGGCCGCGCTTCACGGAGCGACTTACGTTGTCGATGTCGAATTCCGTTCCGCGCGACTCAACGCGATGGCGGTTGTTGTCGATATCGGCGCGGCCGGCGAAGCTGTCGACCGAGTGCTGAAGACGCTCGATTTTCGCAATCTCGATGGCGACCCGCGCTTTTCGGGCCGCCTTACCACGACCGAGTTTCTTGCCCGGTATGTGCATGCGGCGTTGTCCGGAAGCATAGCCGGGTTTCGGGGAGATCTTCGGGTAACCCTGAATGAGTCTCATGTCGCTTGGGCCGCATATGAAGGTCCCGTCGATCCCGACTTCCAATGTTGAACGTTCTCATACCCCCGGTCCATGATCGGCTCACTGGGGGAACTCTGTATAACAGGCAGATACTCGCGCGTCTTACCGGCACGGCGATTACGCTGTATCAGGACGACCGATCGGCGGACCGTGCGGCCTGGCCGGCCGGATTGTGGCTGGTCGACAGTCTGTGCCTTCATTCCGGTGCTGCGCACCTGGCCCGCCAACCGGAAGCGGCAGGCATACTAATCGCGCACCACCTGAATCTGCTGGATCCCCGCCACCGCGATTCCGGGCGCGCGGTTCGAGAGCGGGAGGCGTTAGGGCATTACCGCGCTGTTATCTCTACCAGCCGATACGCCGAGAGCGAATTCGCCGCCCACGGGTTCGGGGGCGAAGTGGCGATGATTCCACCGGGCCTCGATCCGCTCTACCGCGAGCCAGTCCTTCCCCGGCCACCACGTACACCAACCATGGTAACCGTCGCCAACCTCTTTCCCGATAAAGGCTACCTCGACTTGCTTCGCCATTTGGAGGAATTGCGAAATCCGGACTGGTCGTGGGAGATCATCGGCGACACGACGCTCGACGCAGAGTTTGCCGACCGGTTCCGGCAGGAACTCGACCGGTCGCCACTACGTGGCCGCATTTTCGTGCGCGGCCCCCAGCCGCCTGAGACGGTGGCCGCAACCCTGGACTCCGGCGATATCTTCGTGTTCCCGTCCCGTTTCGAAACCTGCGGCATGGCCATTATGGAAGCGATGGCGCGCGGCCTCCCGGTCGTTGCGTTTCGTGTGGGTGGGCTTCCGAGTCTGTTGCCCGATGAGTCGCGGGAGTTTCTGGCCGGCGCTGGGGACGTCGCGAGCTTCATCGCTTCTCTGCGAATGTTTCTGACCGACCCTCCGAAGCGGCAGGCAATCGGTGATGCCAATTGCCGCGCCAGCGCGGCCTTTCCGGATTGGGAGGTATCCGCCGCAGCTATGGACGGCCTGATCCGGCGGGTTTCCGTGCACGCAACAACAACCCTCCCCGCCACTTGCTGACACGCAGAAACCGGCCGAGGGCATCAAAGATCCAGAGGACAGGGACGATCCATCCGGGCATATCGCCCTTCGGAATGAACGTCCAGTTGAGACAAGCCAGGTCATGCAAGCCTGCCGCCTCCAGCAGGGCCGTTGCCTCCGCACGGCCGAGGAAACGGTCTGTCGAAAGATGACGCGTGGGGATCGCGAGCCAGGGAGCCAGCGAGTACCACCAGTAGTCTCCGTTAAGAGTGAGGCATACCAAACGGCCTCCCGGCCTGAGGACGCGGGCTACTTGTCTCAGCGCCCCGGATTTGTCGAGCATGTGTTCAAGCGAGCCCACGCACACTACAACGTCCACCGACGCGGATTCCACTGTACGAAGTTCTTCGGCCGCATCGACCCTCAGGTCGATTCGTCCGCAAAACGGGGACCCCAACACCCGGTGTTTGGCCGTCGCGATCATCGCAGGTGAAATGTCGGTTCCGATTGCAGTCGAAAAGCCCACGGTCAGAGCTTCTAGGTGGATGGCGGTCCCGCATCCAATCTCGAGCAGAACCCCGTTTGACGCTCCGGTACAGCACTTGCGAATTAGGTGGAGCCTGTAGTTGAGCAGGCGGCGCGCATCGCCGTGCGCCTCCCTGTAATCCGCGGCGCTTTCATCGAAATAGGCGACCAGATCGGTTCGCCCCTGAATCGGCCGTGTCCGCAGCCTCGGCACTACGTACCTCGGGGCTGCGGTTTTTTCCAGGCGGGTACACCCCACAGGATGAGATCGCTACCCACGCTCAGGCATTGAACGTGGTTAAACTCTGGACCGGCCAGCAAATCCGTCTGCAGCCGAGCGGTCATCTCCGCGCCCACGAACCGCGGAGCAATGGTCACCACCAGGTAGTCCACCAATTGCGCGGCGAGAAGGCTCCTGATAACTTGAATACCGCCCTCTACCATCACCGAATGGATTCCTCGTTCCGCCAGTCGGGGCAACATGTCCGCCAGATCCACACGCCCATCGCCGGTCGCCGCCGAGCGCACTAAAGTGGCTCCGGCCGCCTCCAGTGCCTCTCGCTTTGAGGGTTCTCCGGAATCCACCGTCGCCAGCCATACGGGTCGGCCAGGGTCGGCGACGAGGTTGCAATCCAATGGAATTCGAAGTCGGCTGTCGATCACAATGGGCCGTGGATTCGGGCCCGCGATGCGCCGAACCGTCAGCCGTGGATTATCACTCAAAACGGTCCCGATCCCGACCATCACGGCGTCATGGGCCGCGCGCAGGCGGTGCGTCAGTGTCAGGCTTTCTTGGCCGCTCAGCGCCAGAGGCTTTCCCTGTTCGGACGAGAGGCAGCCGTCCAGGCTTTGCGCGTAACTCACAGTCACAAACGGCCGGCCATGATGCATTGCAAAACCCGACGCTCGCCCGGTGAGCTCGGCAAGGAGGTCGGCGGACACATTGGTGCTTCCATTGTTGGAGGCGCCGTTCAGTTTAAGCGGCCCGGAAAGGCCGATCTCGTGGCCCATCCGGATTGCCTTGGTCTGCAGATATGAAGTGCTTTCTGGGTGGAACGGTGCCACCAAAGGCTCGCGCCCCGTCACCGCGACACCCAGCTGGCGAAGCCCCTGGATTTTCAATGGATTGTTTGTCAGCATGCGCACCGATTTGACGCCAAAATCGCGCAAGATTCGGGCGGCTGCGTCATATACCCGGTCGTCCGATCCGTGCCCCAGAAGAAGATTCGCGTCCACAGTGTCGTAGCCCTGATCCTGCAAGTTGTAGGCAAGAAGCTTATCCATCAACCCGATGCCCCGGCCCTCTTGACGAAGGTAGATGAGAATGCCCAGCCCTTCTAGTGCGATGCGCGCCAGTGCCTGCCTCAGTTGCAACGAACAATCGCATCGCAGAGAGCCGAGCACCTCGGAGGTGAAACACTCCGAATGTACCCGCGTAATCAGGTTGTCGCAGCCCGCCACGTTTCCCATCGTCAATGCCACGTGGTCTTCGCCCGCCTCCGACCGGTAGAGGTGCATAGTAAAGGTCCCGAATTCGGTTGGGATTCTCGCCTCCGCCATTTTCCGGACCCATCGCGGTATGCCAGCCGCAGCGTTCATATTTTTCGGTGGCGTGGCGGGACAGTGCCCTCAGAGCCGTTGCCCCACGCTTCTGACTCGAAGAGCCGGAGCAGTTCCGGCATAGTACCGTTGTTCTCGAGCGCCATCGCGTTATAGATGGGAATGGTCGCTTGAACCCGCCTTGCGCTCGTCTTTTCGATTTTGAGGAACCGGAGCATCATACAAAGTCAAATTTGAGTGCGGGTGTGGCGAACTCAGGCGAACTTTTTTTCGAGGTCTTCGAAAATCAGAAAATAAATTGCCTGAAAAAGACCATCGAGCAGAAGCATATCATAACTCGGGCACCGACTATGCTCAACGAGCGAGCAAACACAAGCAGATTTCGAGGCGCGGATTTCGAGGATCTACGCTGAACGCCAGCACGAATTTTGCGCCGGCGGCTTCTTCCCCGGGCGCATCTTTTCAAATACCAGCAGGCGATACCGAATCAACCCGGTTAGCAGGCACCGTTGAATGGCATGCCCGCCAACCCAGCTGTCCCACCATGGTGAGCGAAACGGCAAACCGCGCCCCAGATTCACGAAAGCTGCAATCAGGCGGTCGCAGGGCCGATTCAACTTCAGGTGAGGTGTAAGATCCCGGTCTTCAACCAGCCGCAATCCCGCGGCGGATGCGTGGAGTCCGGCCTGTCCGGTGGTAATCAGGCTGCCAACATGCCATCCGCGTTTGAAATCGGCAAGGTCGCGGACAGCCTTGTGGTCCCTCGGTTGCTCGCCTTCCTCCGTCAGGAAATCATCGCACACCATCAGAAGGCCGTCCGTCTCAAGAACGGACGCGGCTGAGCGAAAAAACTTCGCGGCATCGGGGCCGTGGAGAAACGACTCAATAGCATATACCGCATGTTGGCTCTCAAGCTTCGGCAAATCGAGGTAGTTCCCTTCCACGAAGCGGCACACTCCGTCAAGGCTTGCAGCCCTCGCCAGGTCTTCCGCCAGACGGACACCAACCGGGCTAAGGGTAATGCCCAAGGCTCGTACCGGCATGCGCCTGGCAAGATAAAACAAAGTCCCCCCCACGCCGGAGCCAAGGTCGAGTATGCGCAGAGGCGCGAGGAACTTTTCCCTCAGTTTTTCAATCTCTGTGAAGACCAGTTCATTAACGTATTCGAAAGCCTCCTTTTCAGTCTGGACTCCCTGACCCCAAACTTCCCGATGGATTGCCTTCGCCACCGCGGACTGATGGGAGCTGACAAAACGAGGGGTGTTCCTGTCGTAATAAGTCTTTACTCCCTGTAAAAATCCGGCATGTGCCGATTGAGGCGACATTTCTTCAGGCCCTTCCAGCGGCAATCTTCCGCCACCCGATCAGGTGGACACCTGATTGCTGGATGTGTCGGCGCAACCTGGCGTCGCCAAACGTTTCATAGTCAGCCGCGCGCTGCCGCCAGTCCGAGGCGATGGCCCGCAACTCCGGCGTGTCAAGAGCCGGGTGCGTAATCCAATAGGTCAAGCCCGCCGCCAATTCATCGACAATCCGATACGCCGCCTCCAGCCAACCTTCCGTCGGTCGGTCCAGAGGCATCTCCCTAAGATGGTCGAAAACAGGGACGCCCTGCTCCTCCCACCGGTCGATCCTTTCCGGAGAGAGCCGCTGTACCCACGCTGGTTGCCGTGTCATCAGCACAGGAAGCCCCAGTTCGAAACCCAGGGACACATATTCATCCGTCAGGCCGTCCTTTAACATCGCGAACATATGACAGTCAAGATGTGTCACCTCGATACCGAATGCGCGCGCCCGTTCCACCTGTGCCCGCATTTCCGTGCGGACGGCAGACGGGTCCGGCCGCTTCAACGATTCGTCACTCCGGTGGAGGCAACCATCCACATCCACCATTCCCGAAGTACCGTCGCAGGAGGTGAGCGGGTGCCAGCGGTAGTTCTCCCACTCGCTGGTCAGCGTCAGATGTACTCCCAGATCCGCTTCCGGCGCGCGCCGCCACCACGCCGCCGCTTCGGCGAACCACGGGCACGGCGTCATCACTGAGCCCGAGGAAATCAGACCTCCGGCTGATAGCTCGAAAAAGGCCGGCACCGTGGCGTGACACATTCCGACGTCGTCGGCGTGGATCACCGCCACGCGGTCGCTCGGGCTGAACCCCAGCTTGCGCAGAACCGGATTTTGTTTCATTCGGTCGCCCTGGCGCGGATAGAATAAACCGTGTCCGTAACTCTGGTTACGCTGACGGGAAACCTGCTCTCGAGCCCCTGGAGGTCTTCATAGTGCAAAGCCCACCTGCGATCCTCCACGGTCCAATCCATTCCCTGCTGGTCCGTCAGAATCCGTCCCGCCGGCCGCATAGCCCCGAGATAGTTGTCGAACATCCTGTAAAAGTGGTACCTGCAGCAGACAAAACTTGCCAGATTGTTATCAATCACGAAATCATAGCGGTTTCGAATCACCAGGGGAAACTCCCGGCCGTATTTGTTCAGAAAGCGGGCCTTGTAATTCGGGATGCCCAGCGAGTCGGCGCGCTCCAGCTCGTTACGGCAAACGGTCAGACCGTCAATCCATCCCGCCTCACCCGCAAATCGTTGCGCGAGGCGCGAATTTCCCACGCCTACATGTAGAATATTCCGGCCCCGCCAGTCCATCCCCTCCAGGGCGTCTTCAATGCGCAACTGATCGACAGTGGTGTCGAGATCCGTGTGGTCGATCCACAAAGGATTATCGAGCGCCAGCCCCGGATTCGCCAGGTTACCACATACTTCGAGGCAACTGTCATAGGAACTGCTTTGTGCTGCTCTCATCGTTTCTCAGGCGTTCCTGAACAACCCTCTGTAGCAGTGCTGCGTGCCGCAAAAACTCGCTTCCAGCCAGTCCAGCAATCCAAACAATACCATTGTTACTGGCCGGTGTCCCCCCCAACGAGCCGCCGCAGAAATGGGCGCTCAGCCGCGAATTGACAATTCGCGATGGCCGCTGAAACACTATACCGAAAACACCCTGAAATTACCTGACCGTTCAAGTTACAGGAAGGGTGCTTATAGACAATCAGGGAGCAGCCAGCTTCACGGATGTCACATGAGTTTGACGAAACCCAGGCCCGATCGGGTAAGAGGAAGACGCGTGAATGGTGCAGCTTTCCTCTAATCATCCCGCTTCGCGCACAGCGAAAAAGCATGCGCCCCTTGGGACGCGTAGTCATCCCTAGAACGGCTTGTCGTATGCTGTCGTTCAGGCCGCCATCGCATCGACTAGAATAGACCCGGTCATATAAACACGGGCGGGGAGATGACGCTCCGGACGCTTTCGCGGTCGCAGGTCCGCTGGTGTTCCACGTAACCCTGACCGTTGTCAAAGGCGAGAAGATTGAAGTTCACCGGAGGAATTCGTGGGTTCGTCGAATGCACCGAAAGCCCGGAGCGAGTTCTTGACCCCAAACTTCAATGGTGTGATTATATGGCCGTGGCTATTGGGGACGGCTTGAAGTCGACAGTGATCGGAACGGTCGACACGATCAGCGATCTCGTTAGCCTGGGCGCGATTGAGCGCGAATGGGACGCTGCCCACTGCGCCGATCCGCTGGCCACTGTATTCACCTCATCGGCTTGGCTGCGGGGACGATTGTCTGCCATGACAGATCCCTGGTGCGTACTGGTGGCACGCCCGGGGACCGGCGAACCGGTCGTCGGGCTTCTGCCGCTGCGTTTCCTGCCCGCCTCACCCGCGGAGCGGATCTGGTGGGAGGCGGAGCAGGTCTCTTCGGTGGCAGGCGCTAGCGTTCGGGGCCTGGGAATGGCCGGCAGCCCTTTGGCCGACTATACAGGATTCGTCTGCTCAGCTGGTTACGAAGACATGGCGCTCGCCGCCTTTGCCGACCACGTCCAGAATCAACTAGAATGGCAGTACCTCGAAATCCGTGATGCTCTCGACCCCCGCCTGGATGCCTTTCTCGGTCACTTTCCTGAGCCCTTGTTCCGAGTCGAGCGGCATCCCCCGACTCCTTGCCCGTTCCTTAAGCTTAACGACAGCTGGGAGGCCTACCTCGGCACCCGTCCGCGTAAACGGATGCGCAGAGAGATCCGCCACGACCTGAGGGCGATTGAGAGCCTTCCCGGCCTGCGGCGGACGACCGTCGCCGACGACGGCGACTTGCAGATCTCGATTCTCCTCGAACTCTGGCAAGGGCGCTGGGGAAGCCTACCGGAACCCCAGCTGGCACAGTACCGCTCGGTTTTTCGGTCATGTCTCGAGTCCGGGTGCCTTTGGTTGGATATCCTCTGGGATCGGGACGCTCCTATCACCGGACTGCTTGCATTTCTGGATCGTGAGCGGCGCAGCTTTTGCTTCTACATCACCGGATTCGACCAACGCTATCGGGCGCTCTCGCCGGGTATCGTGATCGTCGCACACGCCATCCGCGATGCCATCTGCCACGGCTACCGGGTCTTCGACTTCCTGCGTGGGGATGAACCGTACAAATTTTCTCTTGGCGCAGAGTTGCGACAGACGGAAAACGTGACGATTCTTCGTCAGACCGATCAGTCACAAAAGGAGTTTTCTTGATGTCAGAAACTGTCGACATCGCAATGTGTATGAACCGGGCACAGTTCATAGGTGCCCTGGCCGCGATCAATTCGATCGTGCGAAACACCAAACACCCCCGGGGGATCTCCTTCCACTTCGTCGTCGGAGTGGGAGAATCCACCGAGTTCCTGGAATCGATCCGCGAGTCCTTTCCGGACCCCCGTTTCCGCTATGAGATCAAAGAATTTGGGGGGAACCCGCTGCTCGAAGACTACATCCGTGTGGGTCAGCAATTCACCTATACCAACTCCGAATCGCACGTGATGAACTTCTCGAGGTATTACCTTGGGGAAATCTACCCTGGTCTGGGCAAGGTCATATATCTGGATGCCGACTTGGTGGTTCGAGCTGACGTTGCCGATCTCTTTCATCTTGCGATCCTGGAGGGGCATATGCTCGCCGCTGTCTCAGACGGCACGTTCGAGGGCTGGGAGGAATACACCAAAAGGGGATCGGAGTATCTGCGTCACATCGAGTCTGACCAGCTGACCTTCAATGCTGGTGTCTTTGTCACCGACCTGAACAAGTGGCGCGAGCGAGAAGTCCTGAAGAAGCTGGAAGGCTGGATCAAGATCCACAGGCTGGACCTGGAGGAATTCTACTTTGGGACACAGTCGATCATGAACCTGGTATTTTATCGTGATTTTCAGCCGCTGCCGCCTGCGTGGAATGTACATCCTATGGGGTGGTACGACGATATACCGGAGGAGACTATCCAGAACGGGAAGATCCTGCACTGGTCTGGCAGGAAGAAGCCATGGCTGGAGGAGGGCCTCTACAAGAAATACTGGATCGAGTACGCTGTTGGCCAGCAGCCAGGATGAGCGGTTTTCTGATCACACGCAATCAGGATGCCGAGCGCAGCTTCATCGCGCGGCGCGGTCCCGACCTGACCCGGACCTTCGAGATCGAAGGCTATCACTTCACTCACTACTTGCTGAACGTCGATGACAAACGCGCGCCCCAACCCTTTGTCGATGGCGAACTCGTGTGCGTTTTTGACGGCGAGATCTACAATACGCCTTCCGTAGGAAGCGACCCGGGGACCTTGACCTCGCTCTATCGCCAGCACGGCGACGACTTCTCCCGCCACCTGGACGGTGAATTCGGGGTGGCCATCTACGACTTTGGTCGTCGGCTTATGGTGCTGGCCACCGACCCCTTCGGCACCAAACCACTGTTCTGGAACGGCACCGAAGCGGGCAGCTATTCGAGTGGCCTTGGCGCTGCTGAGCAAGTTGCACCGAACACAGTGATCGTGGTGGATCTGGACCGGGGCGAGAGCAATCGCCGGGTCGGCGAGCCCTTCGATTTCGACCATCAAGAGAAGGAGACCTACGACGACTGGATCGTCGCTTTCGAGCGGGCGGTAAGCAAACGGGCGACGGATGGCTGCTACATCCCACTGAGCGCCGGCTACGATAGTGGCGGCATCGATTGTGCCCTGCGCCAGCTCGGCATTAAGTACAAGGCTTACTCCGTAGAGGGGGAGGAGAACCTGCAGATACTCCGCCAACGAAATATCGATGGCGAGATCCTCTGCATGGGCGCCGACGACATCGCTGCTCAGGCGGCCTTCTTGCGCGTCCACGCCGAGAAGGCGACCTACCGCGTGACCAGGAACGGCGTGCTCCAGGAGTGCAATATGCTGGAGGACCGCGCGTGCTGCGGCCTGGCCCTGATCCACTCGCTGGCACGGTGTGAAGGCCGCAACGTCTTCCTCTCTGGGCAGGGAGGAGACGAGATTCTGGATGCGCGGCGCGACTGGCCGGGGTATCTGTTCCCTGACAAGCTCCGGCAATGGTCGGACTTTTCTGATGGCTTTCAGACCGCCTATCTGACCAAAGAGGACTTCGTCGCCGGCACTTTCGGTGCGGAGGGGCGCTTCCCATTCCTCGACCGGGCGGTCGTGCAGGAGTTTTTGTGGCTTACCTCCGAGCTTAAAAACCGCAACTATAAAGCGCCTCTCCACGATTACATGACGCGGTGCGGCTATCCTTTCGACCGGGGCGTAAAGACTGGTTTCTGTCCATTGCGTGGGGCGGACAACGATTGGTCGTGGACCGAAGTCCCAGCATTGAAGCATGACAGGTGAGCGCTTCACTGCCGGGGACTGGTATGCAATCGGCCTGTATGCCGGGCCATCGCCGCTGGAACTCCGGCCTGCGCCGGGCGTCAACAATCCTGTTTTCTCATACCGCGACGTCACAGACGTTTCCGCCATCTTCGTGGCCGACCCATTCATGATTCGGCACGAAGAATTCTGGTTCCTGTTCTTCGAGGTCTACAATGGGCGCACCGACAAAGGGGAAATCGGGGTGGCCGTCAGCGTGGACGCCCGTTCCTGGGAATACCGCGGCCTCGCCCTCGTCGAGGCCTTCAGCGTCTCCTACCCCCATGTGTTTGAGTGGCAAGGCCAGTTCTACATGGTGCCGGAGATGTACGAGCAAGACTGCGTCCGGCTTTACCGGGCGGAGTCTTTTCCATTCGATTGGCGGCCGGTGGCGAATCTCATTGAGGACGGGCCCGTCGCCGACGCTTCCCCGTTTCGTTTCAATGAGTCCTGGTGGATCTTCACCTGCTCACAGCCGTTGGAACACGACATCTTGCGCCTCTATCGGTCACAGCATTTGCTGGGGCCCTGGTGTGAGCACCCCAGGAGCCCGGTCATCTCGGGCGACCGGCGCAGCGCTCGACCCGCTGGGCGCGTCGTCCAGGGTGAGCGGGGGCTTGTGCGGTTCGCCCAGGATTGCTTCCCCAAGTACGGCACGGCAGTCCGGGCATTCGAGATCGCGCGCCTCACCCCCGATGAGTACGCCGAGATACCGGCTGTGAAGCCACCGATCGCGGAGCCGGATAGCGAGGGAGCCTGGAACAGTGTAAGGATGCATCATGTCGACGCTCACCAACTCGACGACGGCTCATGGCTCGCGGTGGTAGATGGTCACGGCCGCCCCGCCGATGGCGGCGACTCGCAGTTGTGATCCCCAGCGTGCTTCCGCCGGAGTTCGCGCTGGAGTTCAGATCATCAAACCCGCATTCCGGTCACGGGAAACGCAGCGAGCTACTTTCCGTCACAAAATTGATTTCTTTGGATGAAGCCTGCTTTTGGGCAGGTGGCAGGGCGGCCTGGAGACATTCGGTAGCCATCCAAGTCCTGTGTTCGGAGTTGTGTTCTTTACTATTAGGAATTGCCGAGCTTAAATTTGCTAGGCAGGGCCCACGTTGATCACGTGATCGGCGATGACACCTAATCCAACCCATCGACGCTGCCGTCGTTTGCCCGCGATAGCGATAGCGCTTTGCGGTCGCTCATCGTTTGCGCAGCCGCTCCTGAATGAAACCCATCTGTTGCGACGTAGCCGACTCCAGTGAATACTTCTTCACCCATTCCGAGCCATCCCGCCGGATGTCCAGATTGAACGCCTGATGCAGCAGATCCAGAATTTCCCCGCGCTTGCCGCGGATGTTACCGTAGACGTGGGCCTCAAGTTCAGCGGGATTGAACCCCGTAAAACACCCATTGAGCACGCAAGTGGTTCCGCATGCAAGCGCCTCGGTCAAAGCGATGCCAAAGCTCTCACGGGGAGAGGCGGTTACGAAAAATCGCGCCCGGTTGCATAGCCTGGCAATCTGCTGGGATGTGCACCAACCGTCGGCTGAGTCCGGCCGGGCCGGGTCGACGGTCGACTGAATCGCCTTCCCGTCGATGTGCGCTCTTACGCGGCTGTAGTATTCCCGGTCGTCGACGCCGCCCGCCAGGTAAAGCGGCAATCCGTGTCGGCGGTAGATTCGATCCGCGTACCTGGTTACCAGTTCCAGCTGGTTCTTGTCCTGGTGAATTCGACCCACGCACAGCACAATGTCTTCCGTCTGCCTGTCGGGGTAGAAGATCCGGGAGTTGTAGCTGCCGCCGCAAAGAAGGACGTCTTCTCGGGGTGCGTCCAGCCTATGGCTCAGGATACCCTGAAAGACGCCGTCCGGCAGATCATCGTTGGGGTAGTGGTCCGTGAGGCAGAAGGACGGCAGGGCTGCCGCGAGTCGGCGGGTGAAGTCGTTGCTCTTAAACCCGACGAAGAAAACAAACGCAAAATCGTGGCTGGGCAGTTCGTCGAAGTTGCTGTCCATCACCGGCGCGCCTTCGCGAAACAAGACGAGCGGTGCCCACGTTTCCGGTTGTGCCGCAAGGAAATAAACATCAAACGCGGAGAACACGCCGGATTCATAGTCATTGACGAGGCGTTCGCAGCCGCTGGTAACGACCGGATATGGGTTGGCGCTTGAGACTAGCAGCACTTTTCTCTTCATTAGTAGGCCACCACGGGCACCAATCCGCGTTTAAGCATCAGCGGACGATGAAACCAGTCCGCCATCTGATCAAAGGGAAGCGGGTCCTGCAGCAGATCGTCGAAGGCCGCGTCCCGCAGAAGGGAAAATACGAGTTGTTTGCGCCGCAGCTGATTCCACCGTGGGGTCTGAAATCCCGGTAGATGTGACACCTGACTGCTGATGATCGATTTGCGCTGGCTATGAAATGTGCTGCCCAGACGCAGTGGCGTTTCCGCCGTTCCATACCAGCTCAACTCAACGACGCGACCTTCCATGCCGACGCGGTCGATGGCCTCCTGCAGGCCTGCCGCAGTGCCGCTGCTGTGAAACGCCAGGTCGAAGTACTCCCCGGCAGTGCGGGGCAATTCCACTTGATAGCCCAGCTGACGGGCCATCTCCCGTCGCTCCGCACGCACTTCGGCAATCTGGAGTTCGGCCGACATGGTATGAAGCAAATGAGCAATCAAAGCACCCACGAATCCAAACCCGACAATCAGAATCCGCTCACCAAGGGCGGGGCGCGCATCCCAGACGGCATTTACGGCCGTCTCCATATTACTCGCGAGAGTGGCCCGACGCGCAGGAATTCCGTCGGGCACCGGAAAGACATCGTTCGCGTCCACGTATGCACGGTCCTGATGGGGGTGCATCAAGTGGACAACCTTACCCAGAAGATGCGGCGGCCCGACCTCAACCGACGCGACCAGCGAGTATCCGTACTTGACGGGAAACGGAAACGCCCCTCCCATGTAGGGAACCCTCATCGTCTCATGCATGTCGGGCGGAACCTTCCCCGCGGCGACCAATTGCTCTGAACCGCTGCTGACAGCGGAGTAGAGCGATCGGATCGTGCAGCAAGCGCCGGTCGACGGTCGGCAGATCGTTTCCTTGCGCAGGACCGCTCTACCCGACTCGATGAACCAAAGTCCGCGGGCCGTCATAGGAGTCCTGAAGTAGCTTATCATCGGGGAAACGCTAACAGAGAAACGTATTCCCCAATGATCACGTCATTTGCGCACTAAACAGGCTTTTCCCAGAATAAACCAACGGGGAGAGAAGGTTCGCGGGAGATTTTTGGCCCCCAGACAGAGCCCAAAATTCTAGCGATTGGTTACTCAGCTTACATTTGAAACGACGCGCCGCGTCTCTCATTGAGCAGAGCGGTTGGAGAAACCCATCGCCATGTCGCTGATTAGACTCCTGGCGCCCGCATTTCCTTGCAATTGCTGTTCGATCCGTCCGTCTCGGAAACATCGTCATAGGCGCGTTTACGCCGGTCCTCGCAAAGCATTCGAAGTTCTTTTCGCTGGTCGATGCCATCTCGGTTGGCGTGGATCGAATGCAACGGAACTTCGAGCCGATGCGTAAGCAGGTGGAGGCCTGGCGACAAGCGGAGCTGACCGACGTAACGGCGAAGATGATCATCTACCAGGCGTTCATCGAAAGCGAATTGGAGGTTCCTCGCCATCTCGCGCGGCGTGTGCACGATCTGTATTTCGATCCGCAGTATGAGGACTTCAAGCCGCGGACGGTATGGAGCCTTTCAAACGCGTTCACGTCCGCGTTCAAAGATCTGGACCCGATTCCACAATTCCGGGCAACCGCGAAGCTCGGTGGTTTCCTCGAAACGCGCTTTACGCAAAGCTTCTGAGTCATGGCCGGCACCGCGGCGGAATCGGCCTCCGCAACTCGCCCCGGATTCCTTCTCCGCGCACGGACGAACCGAGGAATAGAGTTGCTCAGCGACGCCTAACTGTCTGCGTAGAGCCTTTGGGTGGGAGTCGTCCCAGTGCAATCCGCTCCGCCGTGTTCACTCCCGGTTCTTCCCGCAGCTCCAACTGATCCAGCCACTTGATTTGCATGAAGCAATCGCCGCCAGGAACCACCAAACGAAAAGGGGCGACCGTGTTCCACCGGCAAGGGCCTTCGGCCTCGTCTTCGTTTTGCGAGCGACTCTTGAGAATGCGGAACCTCCGATTTCGTGGGGCCCAGGCGTTCTCAAAACCCTTTTTGGAACAAGTACAGAGCCGTTCGATGTTGATGCGTCAAAGCTTCTGCCCTACCGGCTACCAGTCGCTTCTTCAGTGTCGCCATCTGTAGATCAATCTCCTCCCGCTGCGCCACATCCGGTGATGGCTTTTCGAAAAGTCTTATCACGGTGTCGTATGCGTTTCGGGCCTTACGGTGGTTCCGCTCTTTGGTTTTGATGATGCGCGACGTATCAGCCACATCCATGAACGTTAGGGCCACGCCGAGATCGGTGATGACAAATCCACGCCTCTCTTGTTCAGGTCTGGCGCATCTTGCCGGACATCCGGCATCACTCAAGTTTCGGAGTTCGAAGAAAAGCAAAAGCAAAACTTAGCCTTTTGAAACGAAGCCAAGGGCCTTCCTTAGGCAATTTCTAGCCGCTTGAGCTTGATGCGGGAAGTCCGCACGTGCGCGAGGTCGTATTGCGCCTGCTGAACAAGCCAGCCTTCGGCGCTCCCGCCGAAGACCTTATAAGGAGATATCTGAGGACGAGGCCCGGTTTGCTTTGTATCTCGGGCCACTGCTGTCCAAATTAGCCAGCTAACTTGCTGGCAAACGCGGCTGCCGCGGTCGGCGAGAGGCTGAGTCCCTGATACTTGGATTGGGTTCAAGACAAGAACCAATTCAATCTCAGGAGACTCAGCCTAACCCAAGTTCGTCACGCGACCGTCGATTCTGAGATTTTTTGGACTTGCGGTGAGGGCAAGTGACGTGTTCCCAATAGCCGCTTTTGAAAAACGCGATGTAGTGTAGACTGACCCTCTTGTGCGTTTCCGCAGTCCA
>DATDGT010000341.1:0-15422 GCA_036521975.1 Bryobacteraceae bacterium | reverse complement strand
CAGTTCGCCGGTAATATCCCAGTTGCCGGCTCGCCGGAAGTGGACTAACAGAGGGCGCACCATATCGAGCGCGCGCTGGCGGATTGGCGGAGGGAGGTTGCATGGTCCGGCGAAGTCCGTCAGGTAAATGACAGTGTGAGTGATGGAGTAAACCTCCGATTCATTCAAGTAAATGGGATTTCTCGCCAACGCGAGTGAAGACGCTCTGAAATGAGGGCCCAGAGCAGGTTTTCGTTTCGCCAAGCCGGATTTCCAAAGAACATACTGAAGTTCCAGCACGCGATAAGGCGTGAGTTCCAGACACTGCGGAAAACCCGCTGATCGGAGCCGCCTCAGTAAGTCTTCAAATGCGGCGATTCGCTGACCGGTAGCTCGTAGCGCGAGATATGCAATGGCGGAAGGAGAGTAGTGGCTCGGACACTTTGCGAGCCATTGGATCAGCAGGCGATCCGATAACCACTGGCATAGGTGCTCGCGTATAGCCGCCAATTCGCGTTCTCCTGTAGAGGGATGCCAAAGCTTCCCGAGACAATAGAAAAGCGCAAGTTCCGTGCTCTCCTTCATTGAATCCGGGTCGGTTATGTCGGAGGGCGTGAAGAGATGTATTCGCGACACCGCCCAATCCATGCTTCGCAAATAGTGCTCGCGAATGTGTGGCGTGGAGAGGAGCGTGATAATTTATGCCTGAGCGTGCAGAGTGAAAACTATTTGGGGATAACGATGCAATAGTGAGCCCTGCTGCAAATGACTTTGCTGGAAGCCGCCGTCACGCCTCTGGCTGCTAATGCCTTCTGAATTTTTTCTTGGTCCGCTTCGCTGATGGCGGCGGATTTTAGAACTCCGCTGCTAACCAAAGCTTCCTTGATATCTTCAACGTTGAGTTCTTGTTCGGCCATTTTTTCCTCCTATAAAAAATTTGTACTTCTCCCGTGATGAAAAACTAATCCTTCTTGATAATGATGCAATAGTGGGCCGTGCTGCAGATGATGAAGATGTCAGGCTTCACGCCTTTGGCCGCTAATGCCTTTTGAATTTTCTCTCGTTCCGCTTCGCTGATGGTGGTGGCTTTTAGAACTCCGCTGCTAACCAAGGCCTCCTTGATGTGTTCAACGTTGGGTTGGTCGGCCATCTTCTCCTCCTACGAAAGATTTATACCGCTCCGCAGAAGAGGAGATTATCACGGGCAAGATGTGGCTGTCAACGACGCGACGGCGTCAACCGCTCCCTGACGGTCGCGGCTCAGTTATACTGCCCTAGTGCCGGGGGTGTTCCTCTCTTACGCTCGCGCGGACGGCGAAACTCGCGCTGCTGAGCTTCGAGAGCGGCTTGCACGCGAGGCCCCCGACATCGAGATCAAACAGGACCGCCTTTTCCTCGAGGGCGGCCTCGGTTGGTGGAAGCAGATTACCGCAGCCATCGATTCGGTGGAATTTGTCGTCCTGATCATGACGCCCGCGGCGATCGCCTCCGGCAGTGTCGAAAAGGAGTGGCGCCACGCCCGCGAGCGTGGCGTCTGCGTTTATCCCGTAAAAGGAGCGCCCGACTCCCAACTGCAGTTCGAGAAGATGCCGCGCTGGATGAGCAAGGCCCATTTCTTCGATCTCGAAAAAGAATGGCCTACCTTTGTCGCGCATCTCAGAAGAGGATGCGTTCCTCCTCGCGTGCCCTTCATGGCGCCCGACCTTCCGCCCAACTTCATTCAGCGCCCAGAGGAATACAGAGCGCTCAAGGATTTACTTTTGACGGGTGGTAACCAGCCGGTCGCGATTACCACCGCGCTTTCCGGAGCGGGAGGTTTTGGCAAAACCACGCTCGCGGCAGCGCTTTGCCACGACGAAGACATCATTGAAAACTTCGACGACGGCATCCTGTGGGTGACGCTGGGCAGACGCCTAACGTTCTGGGAAGCCTGCTCGATCTCGAGGAGGCCCTTACGGGCAAGCGATCCGGTTTCGCGGCTGTGGAAACGGCGGCGCACGAGCTCGGACAGAAACTGGAGCAGCGGACGTGCCTTTTGGTAATCGACGACGTTTGGGATGCGGCCCATCTACAGCCGTTTCTCAAGGGCGGTAAAGGTTGCGCGCGCCTGTTCACTACACGCGATGCCTCCATCGCGTCGGAAGCCCAAGCCGTAAATGTCGATGAGATGCGCCAGAGCGAGGCGGTGGCGTTGCAGGTTCAAGGCGTGCGTGGCCTTCAGACCGGGGCAGCGCGGGAACTGGCGTCACAGTTGGGAGAATGGCCGCTGGCGCTGGAGTTAGCCGCCGCCATGATGCGCGGGCGCGTCCGGCAGGGCGATTCGGTCGCTCACGCGGCCAAGCGGCTGGCGAAGATTGTCGAACGCAAGGGCGTAGGAGCGCTGGAGAACCCCACTGCCGCGGACCAGCGTCACCGGACCATATCGAGCGTCCTGGAGGTTAGTCTGGATCTTCTGGATGCGGCGGGCCGCGAGCGCCTGGCCGCGCTGTCCATCTTCCCCGAAGATGTCGCCATCCCTCTCGCCGCCGCGGCCTCGGTGTGGCAATTGGACGAAGACGATTCCGAAGATCTGGCGCAGCGGATGGCCAGGCTGTCGCTGCTGAAGCTAGATTTGGAGCGGAGCGTCTTACGGCTGCACGACGTGATGCGCGACTGGCTGAGCCGCGACCAGAGGGAGCGGTTACCGGCGCTTCACAATCGCCTAGTGAACTCCTGGCCCGACTGGCGAAATCTTCCGGAGCTACCTGGCGAGTACGCCTGGCGCTGGCTGCCTTGGCATTTGGCGTGCGCCGGGCGGAAACCGGAGATCGAAGCCCTCCTTTGGGACCCGCTGTGGATGGTTCACAAATTGACGGCTACCGATACCAATGCCTTGGCCGCCGATTACGAATATCTGAACCCCTCCCCCGAGGCAGAGTTGTTGCGGGGCGCGCTGCGGCTTTCGGCCAACGTTCTGGCCGGCGATGCGAAGCAGTTTGCCTCGCAGATGGTCGGGCGGCTCCTGCCGTACCAGGAGTCGCCCAAGATACAAAGCTTCCTCTCGGCGCTCTCCGCGATCGCGCCGGAATGCTGGCTTCGGCCGATGTATCCCGCGCTTCACCCTCCTGGAACCGGGCTGGTGCGCACGCTGGAGGGCCACGCCGACGATGTGTACGGCGTGGCTGTGACGCCGGACGGCCGGAAGGCGGTGTCCGCGTCCAAGGACGAAACGCTGAAGGTGTGGGATCTGGAGACCGGCCGCGCACTGCGTACGCTGGAAGGCCACTCGGCTCCTGTCTGGGGCGTGGCGGTGACGCCGGATGGCCAGTGGGCAGTGTCCGCGTCTTGGGACAAAACGCTGAAGGTGTGGGATCTAGAGACGGGCCGCGCGCTGCGTACGCTGGAAGGCCATTCGGATCAGGTCTTTGGCGTGGCGGTGACGCCGGACGGCCGACGGGCGGTGTCGGGGTCTCAAGACGGCACGCTGAAGATGTGGGATCTGGAGACGGGCCGGGAACTGTGGACGCGGAAAGGCCACTCCGACTGCGTCACTGGCGTGGCCGTGGCGCTGGACGGGCATCGGGCGGTGTCCACGTCCGGGGAGAGAACGCTGAAGGTGTGGGATCTGGAGACGGGCAGCATTCTACGCACATTGGAGGGACACTCCGCTTCCGTCGAGAGCGCCGCAGTGACGCCGGATGGTCAACGGGCAGTGTCCGCGTCGCGGGACGACACTCTCAAGGTTTGGGATCTGGGGGTGGGCCGTGCGCCGCGGGTCCTGGAACGCCACGCCGGTTCTATATACGGCCTGGCGGTGAGGCCGGATGGCCGGCAGGCCGTGTCCGCGTCTAGGGACTGCACGCTGAAAGTGTGGGATCTGGAGACGGGCCGCGCGGTGCAAACGCTGAAAGGCCATTCCTCCTACGCCGCGGGCGTGGCGGTGACGCGGGACAGCCGGCATGCCGTGTCCGCGTCCTATGACCACACGCTGAAGGTTTGGGATCTGGAGACGGGCCGCGAACTGCGCATGCTGGCCGGCCACACGGATGCCGTCTTAGGTGTAGCGGTGACGCCGGACGGCCAGCGGGCCGTATCCGCGCCTGAGGACCAAACCCTGAAGGTGTGGGACCTAGAGACGGGCCATGAACTGTGCACGCTGGAGGGCCACACCAGTGCCGTTAGTGGCGTGGCGGTGACGCAGGACGGCCGGCGGGCCGTGTCCGCCTCCTACGACGACACGCTGAGGGTGTGGGATTTGGAGACCGGCTGCGGACTGCGCGCGCTGCAAGGCCACTCTAGTTGGGTCCTCAGCCTGGCCGTGACGCCGGATGGCCAACGGGCGGTGTCGGTATCTGGTGACCAAACGCTGAAGGTGTGGGATCTGGCGACCGGACGCGAACTGCGGACGCTGAAGGGCCACTCCCGCGCTGCTAACGGCGTGGCGGTGACGCCGGACGGCCGGCGAGCGGTATCCGCGTCCGATGACAAAACCCTGAAGGTCTGGGATCTGGAGACCGCTTCGCCCCTCGCTACTTTCACCTGTGACGCGGTCGTTTACTCCTGCGCCTTTGCCAACAACAAGAAAATCGTCGCGGGGGATGCCGCGGGACGGTTGCACTTTCTGCTGCTCGAGGAGCGAACGCCGGCAGACACAGGACAAGCTGAAGCTCGTCCTACTTCTTTTTGGCGGCGGCGATGATTTTTTCACGGTCGCCGCGCGACCAGGCGTCCTGAATCTGCTCGTCGGTAAGGCCCGCGACTCGGCCCACCAGAATGAAAGCGGGCAGGGCGTGGGCGAGCGTTTTCCAGCGCGCCATCTCGATCAACGGTTCCAAGGCGCGTTCCCGTAGTTGGTCCAGCACGGCGGGGTCGCGCATATCGGTAAAAATCTGGAGCGCCGCGAGCGCGCGGTTGCGATCGGACCAGGAAAGCGAGTTCAGCATTTCAATGAACCACGTGGGCTCGATCTTGATTCCTTCGCCCGGATTCAAGCGGGCGAAGACGGCGATGGCCACCAGCGACCGGCAGGCGTTGGCCCGCACGTCCGGATCGGAGTCTCTGAGGGCGTACTGAAGATCGTCGACGATACGTATCTTTTGGGGCGCGTAGCCGATGACGTAAGCCGCGATGGCGCGCTGATCGTCGTCGGGGGATTGGTGCAGCACGGCGCGCAGGTCGGCGAGATGATCCTTCACCAGAGCGGGGAACATGTCCTGGACGGCTCGCGCGTTGAGGTCGGCCATGCGCGAATAGCCTTGCGTCAAATCCTCGGCGATGGCCTTTTCTGAGGATGCCGCGCGGCGGATGGCGTCGCTTCGAGTTTCCTGAAAACGGCGATAGGTGGAGAAAATATCCGACGGAATTTTCGGGCCGCTGCCGTCGCCTTCTTCGGGAGCGTCGCGAATCTCAAAACGCACCGCGCCGCGCTCCTCAATGCCTACGTAGAGGATCGCTTTCCCGGCATCGCAGCAGACCGCTTCCAGATGCGAGTCGATCACGCCGGCGACTTTATTGATGTTGTCTTCGGCGTCGCCCTTGGAGCGCGGAAGAAAGCCGCCCTCGCGCGCGCCCAGCGCTTCGCGGATTTTCGCTTCCGGCACTTTATGCAAGCCGTAAAAATCGATGATCCCAATGCGCGGCGGCTCTTGCGCGCAGAGGGCCGCGGACAGCGTCAGGATCGCAAACCATCGCATGGGCATTTAGACGCACGCGCGAAAGGCGCCGTTATACCTGTTTTTCGGCCAGCGGCCCGACCACCGGCAAAATCCATTTTTCGCGGTTGTACGCCTTGTACATCAATACAATCCAAAGAACAAAAACCCCTAGGCCGAACGCGCTCCAAATCAGGCCACCGACGATCCGGCCGGCGAAGGGAATCAGCTCCCAGAATTGAGAGACGATGGCGACGACGATACTTACGATCACGATTCCGATCCAAACGAAGATGGATTGGAAGGCGTGAAAGCGGACGGTGCGATTGCGATTGTAGGGCTCGATCACCAGGAACAGGACGCCGCTGAGGATCAACAAGAGATAGCAGAGCGCGGAAGCGACGTTATCCTGCAACCCGCTCAAGCCCGGCGGCGACGAAGGCGGAGGAGGGGGGCCTTCCACCGGCGCGCCGCAGCGCGCGCAGAACTTTCCGGTCACTTCGGAGCCGCAATGAACGCAGTAGGCCATTCGGGTGGTGTTGAATTCAATTCTACCGAACGGCTCTGAGCTGGAGACAGGAGACGGGAGACAGGAGTCAGGAGTCAGGAGTCAGGAGACAGAAGACAGAAGACGGAAGACGGAAGACACAAGATAACGCTCTGCCGACCCGTTAGATTGGTACGGCGAGGGAAAAAAGCGGGGGGGGAAAGATGAGCGTCTATACGGAGATCGATGCTAGGATTCGTGAGTTCATAGAATCGCAGCACATGTTCTTTGTCGGCACAGCGCCGTCGGGCCCGGGCGGGCACGTGAACATATCGCCGAAGGGGATCGATTTTCTGCGCGTGCTCGGTCCGAAGACCGTGGTGTACGCGGATTATACAGGCAGCGGGATCGAAACCGTCGCCCATCTGCGGGAAAACGGGCGCATCGCGATCATGCTGTGCGCATTCACCGGACCCCCGCGAATCGTGCGCCTGCACGGGCGCGGCGAAGCTATCGAACCTGAGGATGACAGTTTCGCGAGCTTGCTCGTAGAACTTCGCGGGTCCGACTCCACCGAAGTCCCACCTCTTCGTTCGATCATCCGTGTTGATGTAGAGCGGATCAGCGACTCCTGCGGCTACGGGGTGCCGCTTTACCAATTCGAAATGCAGCGCACACAGCTTACGCGTTGGGCGTCGAGCAAAGGACCCTCGGGTCTCCGAGAGTACCAGAGGATCAAGAATTCCCGGAGTATCGACGGATTGCAGGGGCTGCGGTGGATGGGGGAAGAAGTGAGCTGAAGACGGAGGCTGAAGCCAGATGAAGTCAGAATGAAGCAGAATGAATGCTCTCCGGCCAAAATTTGACCGCGGAAGGGGCTACTTTGTATAACAAAGTTATAACTTTTCATAATGGAGTACTTTGTGGCGCTAATACTGAGGCTACGATCAATGGATCACGGAAACCTGCGGGCTGAAGCCAGGTTTCACAGGCTAAAACCTGTGCCCCCTCTTCGTGACTATTTCCTGACACAATTGCGACACGGCGCGGAGAAAGCGCGTGTACAATCGGGGTAGCATGAAGCCGCCCAGGATGCCCCTGCTCATCCTGCTTTCGCTGACGTTGGCGGCGGTGTCGACCGTCGGCTGGTTCGGCTGGAGGCTGCTGAAGCAGGAAGGGGTGGTGCAGACGGAGCGGGCGCAGGAGCGGTTGGAGCAGGCGGCCGACCGCGTGGTCGCTCTGGTTCACACCAGGCTCGCGGAAACCGCGGAAAACTTGACCGCGGCGCAAGCGCCAACCTTTCAAGGCGATCTGGTTCTGAGCGTGAAGGACGGCGGCATGGTTGTCGTCTCGGGCGGACCGTTGCTTTACCAGCCAATTCCTTCGCAAGAACCCGAAGCCGATCCCAATCTTTTCGCCGAAGCCGAGCTTGTGGAGTTTTCCAGCGGCGAGCCTTCGCGAGCGCTTGAAGAATACCGGCGTCTGGCGACTTCGCCGAATCCTGCGATTCGCGCGGGCGCGCTGGTTCGCGAGGCCCGAGTGTTGCGAAATACCGGGCGGGAGCGGGAGAGCCGGGCTCTGTACTCGGTTCTGGCCGGCATGCGCGGAGTGGCCATCGGCGGAGCTCCGGCGGATCTGGCGGCGCGGTGCGCGCTGGGTGATCCCTCCATCAAAGAGGATCTGCTGAAGGGAAGATGGGCCTTGACGCGCGGCCAGTTCGAGTTTTATTGGTCCCAGGCGGCAGACGGCGCACCTCCGCCGGAAACGGCGGCGCTGGCGGAAGCCGCGGCGCTCGCAGGACAGAGCGCGGAGGGGTTCGGCAGCGGGCAGCGAACCGCGTGGATTCGCGGCGAGCCATTCTTCTTGCTGTGGAGGAACGGGACGGTTCTGGTGACGAGACCGGGACGATTCATTGAAGGTGTCGGGGAAGGAGTCGCGCCGGAGGCAAGTTTACGAGTGGCGGCGGCGGATGCGGATGGCCACATCGTCTATGGACAGAGAAGCAGTCCGGGAAATAGTTCAGCTCGGGGGGGGGGTTCGGGCGGCGGGAGAGACGCAGCTTCCCTGGACGCTGTACTTGAGCTCGCCGCCGCCGATGGGGAGCGCACAGCCCGCTCGTGGCGTTGTGCGCGACTTTCTCCAAAGTGCGAATCTTGCGGCGGGCCAGCGATTCCTGCTGTTCGGGACTTCCGCCATGGTCGCGTTCATGCTGCTGGGCGCTTATTTTATCGCGAGGGCAATGCGGCGCGAGGCGGAAACGGCGCGGATGCAATCGGATTTCGTCTCCGCGGTTTCGCACGAGTTTCGGTCGCCACTTACGTCCCTGCGGCAATTATCGGAGATGCTAGCTGAGGGCCGAGTGCCGGCGGGCGAACGCCGGCAGCTTTACTACGAGACGCTGGTGCGTGAGACGACGCGGCTGCAACGGCTGGTGGAAGGTCTCCTGCACTTCGGACGAATGGAGGCCGGAGCGCGGCCTTATCGCTTTGAAGAGCTCGATGCCGGCGAGCTGGTGGAGCGCGTGGTGTCGGAGATGACGCCCCAAGCGGCGGGGTTGGGCCGGCGCATCGAAGCCAGCGGAGCGGGCGAGCCTTGTCTCATCGAAGCGGATCAGGAGGCGATCGCCGTCGCTCTGAGGAATCTTCTGGATAATGCGCTGAAATATTCGCCCGGCGAACCGGTGGTGTGGGTCGAATGGGAAGCAAGGGATCGTGCGGTCGCGATCCGTGTGCGCGATAAGGGACTGGGCATCGCGGGGCCGGAGCGCAAAGCCATTTTTCGCCGCTTCGTGCGCGGCGCCGCCGCGCAGGCCACGAATTCGAAGGGTTCGGGATTGGGGTTGGCGATGGTGCAACACATCGTCGCGGCCCATGGGGGCAGGATCCTGGTGGCCAGCCAGCCGGGGCTGGGAAGCGAATTCACCATGCTATTGCCGCAAGCTTCGTTCAGGGCGCACAACGCTTCGCTGTGCGCGAGGCCGCTGTGACGCCAGGAACTTCAAACAAAGTTACGCCAGGAACTTCGCACAAAGTGACGCGGATTCTCATCGCGGAAGACGAACCCGGCATCGCGCTGGGGTTGGAAGACGATTTGAAGCTGGAGGGCTACGAAGTCGAGGTCGCGCGCGACGGGAACGAGGCCCTGCGGCGCGCCAAGGAAGGGGAATTCGATCTGTTGGTGTTGGACATCATGCTGCCCGGCAGAGACGGTTTTGAGATCTGCCGCGATTTGCGCCGGAGCGGATCGCGGATGCCGGTTCTGATCCTGACGGCGAAGGCCCGCGAGGCGGAAAAGGTCATGGGACTGGAGATGGGCGCGGACGACTACGTCACCAAGCCTTTCGGCACACATGAGCTGCGCGCACGAATCAAGGCGCTGCTGCGGCGGGCGCAGCCGGAGCCGCAAGAGGACGTTTTCCGGTTCGGCGATACGGAAGTGGATTTCGCGCGCGGCGAAGTGAGACGGAACGGAAACAGCGTGGAGCTGACTCCCATCGAATTCAAGCTCCTGGCTCTGTTCATCCGTTCACGCGGGCGCATCTTGAGCCGCGACCTGCTTCTGGCCGGAGCGTGGGCCCCCTATGGTGGAGGCAAAGAGGTGTTCGCTTCGGATCGCATAGTGGATAATCACATCGCCAACTTGCGGAGAAAGATCGAAGCGGACCCGGGGCATCCGCGCTACTTGCGCAATGTGCGCGGATTGGGATACAGATTCGATGGGTGAAATGTCGCGGCGGTTACTCCTGAGCTCGCTGCTGCTGACGCCCGGATCGGCGGCGTTGTGTGGGCAGATTCCGAACGATCAGATTTTGAACGATCACATTTTGAACGATCCGGGGGCGCGGCTGGAGGCGGCCCGGTATCGCGAGCTGGTGCTGGGCGACTTGAAAGGCGCGATGGAAATGTACCGGAGCATTTTGGCGGCTCCGGCGGCGCCGCGGCCGGTGATCGCGCGAGCTTTGTTTCAGTTGGGGTTGTGCCTGGAAAGAACCGGCCAGCGCGAAGCCGCGCATGGGCCGTATACGCGAGTGGTGAAGGAATTCGGCGATCAGACCGCGGCGGCGCAGGAGGCCTCCGCGCGCCTGGCCGGATGGGAGGAATCGTTTCCCGCGCCGAGAAACCTGAATTTCGAGCAGGGCGCGCCGGGTCGAGCGCCGCCGGGATGGAGCGTACCGGCGTTGCCGAAACAGGCCGACGAGTGGGCGCAATTGCGGCGCAGCGGATGCCGAGGCGAACACGGCTGCGCCGTGGTGCTGGCGAACTCGCCGGTGCGCGTGGGCAACCTGTACCAGAGCGTCAGCGCCGCTGCGTATCGCGGCAAGACGGTCCGTCTTCGCGCGTGGCTGCGGCTGGAAGATGCCGTGGACATGAGCGATCGCGCCCAACTGTGGTTGAGCGTGGATCGGGCCGGCGGCAAGCGGGGATCTTCCGGGAACATGGACGACCGTCCCGTGCAGACCGATGCGTGGACCGAGCGCGAGATCGTCGTCCCTATTCCCAGCGATGCCACGTTCATCGAATTCGGGGTGATGTCCTACGGACGCGGGAGAGCGTGGGTGGACGACGTCTCGTTTGAGGTCGTCCGCGACCCGGTTCCTTGAACGGCTGCCGCCACTTTGCACCCTAAGGTTTGCCGTGCGATTCCCCTAGCGGGGCGAGAATTGCGAGCCGGTGTAGACGTTCACAGGGGCTTAAAGCCCAGCCTCTCTATACTGCTGTTCGGCACGACTGAAGTCATGCCCTGATACGGATCCGGTCCAATGCAGGCTTCTAACCATGCGGTTGACTTCTCCCGAATTTACTGTTATAGTTAATAACGTTATAATGTTTCGCACTCGAAGATCTCGCAACCTGCCTCTGACGCAGCTTGAGCAGTGCCTCATGGATTACGTTTGGTCGCATCCCGGCTGCACTGCCGAGTCGTGCCGGGAAGGGATCGCATCGCAGAGAGTCCTTAAGGGTTCGACCATCCGGACGGTCCTTCGCAAGCTGGAAGAGAAGGGTTATGCGACTCACAAGGTCGAAGGGCGAACCTTTGTTTATCGGGCTGCAGACACAAAACGCAATGTGGCGGCCAGGGCTGCAAAGCAGTTGATCGATCGCTTCTGCAACGGGTCTGTGGAGGAGTTGCTGGTGGGAATGGTCGATAACCAGTTGCTGGAGCCGAAACAGTTGCAGCGCCTGGCTGCGCAGATTGCATCGCGCAAGGAGAAGAAAGCATGAGAATCTTACTGCCTTTGGCGGAATGGGTACTTCGTTCCTCGGTCCTGATCCTGTGCGGAGCGGGACTGCTGTGGATGATGCGACTGAAAGATGCAGCCGTTCGTCTGACCGCGTGGACAGCGCTGCTGGCCGGTTCTCTCGCAATTCCGGCGCTGACGCTGTTGTTACCGAAAGTGCCGATTACGGTGAGGCATGCAGATTCCGCGCTGATTCGGCAGGCAATTCCCGTCGTGCCCGATTCTTCCTTTAAACGCTTGCCGGAGCCCGTGCACGCTGCTCGCTCGGCCTCGGTTGCCGGGCGTTTCGATTGGACGGGAATCGCGGTCGCGATCTATTGCGGGGTTGCGTCGTTGTTGCTTCTGCGCCTCGTGGTCGGAGTGGTGCTGAGCCGGCGCCTGTTGCGCGACAGCAAAGACACGGGCCGGACATTCCGCGAGTCGAACGAGGTGGCCGCACCCGTAGCGCTGGGCGTTTTACGGCCGGTTGTCGTCCTCCCGCACGACTGGCGCGCATGGGAGGAAGCGAAGCTCAATGCGGTGTTAGCCCACGAGCGTGCGCACGTACAGCGGCATGACCCCGTGATACAGATGCTGTCGGCAATTCACCGCGCGCTGCTGTGGATTGGCCCGCTGAGCTGGTTCCTGCACAACCGCATCGTGCGTACGGCTGAAGAAGCCAGCGACAATGCAGCCGTCGCGGCGACGCAGGATCCGGCTTTCTATGCCGAAGTGCTGCTGGGGTTCATGCAGCGGGGAATCCGCCGAGTGAACTGGCTGGGAGTGCCTATGGCTCGATACGGACGGGCCGATCGGCGTATCCGTCGAGTCCTGGATAGCATGCCTCTTTCCCCGAGAATCAAGCCATGGGCCGTCGCGGCGGTCATGGCCGTGACGCCGGCGCTCACCTACCTCGTCGCGACCGCCCGTCCTTCGGAAGCCGCGCCTCAAGGTCCTGCCAGAAGCGCTCCCGCTGTGCCCGTCCAGACGCCCGCCTCTCCTGCGCCGGCACCCTCGGCTCAAGCGGCGGCTCAAGCGAAGACGCCGGAAGCTCCCGCCGGGAAACGTCAGGAGGCGCCTGTCTGGCTCAATGGCCTTGGAACGGTCAGCGCTACCACGGTCAACGTCACAGCGCGCGTCGACGGTCAATTGACCTCCGTAGGTTTTGTGGAGGGAGGGCCGGTGGAGGCGGGTCAGTTGCTCGCATCTATCGAAGTGCCTCAGTTTCGGGCACAGTTGGAGCGCGCCGAGATTCAGTTGTTGGAGGATCGCAAGGCGCAGAACGCAGCCGCGATTCAGGCCGACGGGGTCGCGGTCTCGGAGGCGCAGCGGCAGTTGGCCTATGGCCAGATTAGAGCTCCTCTTGCGGGAGTGGCCGGCCTGCGCAAGGTGGATCCGGGAAACTTCGTGCATGCGGGGGATTCCCTGGTGGTCATCACACAACTTCAGCCCATCGCGGTTCTGTTCTCGCTTCCGGAGGATGCGGTGCCCCAAGTGCAGGCGCTTCTCCGGAGCGGGGCAATCCCCGTTGTCGAAGCGTGGGGCCGGGACATGTCCGTGCGGCTTGCCGTTGGCCGTCTCACGGCCATCGACAACGAGATCGACAGGGAGACAGGCACCATAAAACTCAAAGCCTCTTTCGACAACAAGGACGGCGGGCTATTCCCGAACCAGTTCGTGAACGCTCGCGTGCTTCTGACCTCACGATGATCGAATCTGGGCAACGGCGAGTTGGGGGACATTAGAACCATCTCATAAACCCTGGTTCATGACGGAGTCCCGATCCCAGCGGCGGGTCAATTGTGCGGGCTGTCAGCCAGTGTCATAATGTTGAGCGATGTGGCGTCCTCAGCCCCTATATTGGCTGCTCTCCACGATTTGGGCGGCCTACTTCATCCGCGGCCAATTCTCCTTCTACCTTTCGAGCCCTGGCGCACCCGTCAGGGGGCCAATTCTCTGCATCTTGGTATTTGTGGTTTTTCCTGTAGTACTCGGTTACCTGCTGCTGTTCAGGACCTTACCTTGGCTCGGTCGTTTGGTTCGCCGTTAGACCTCGATGGATCTCATTGCCGCGAGCGCCGCATGCCGTGAACGTCTGGCCAAAGGCGGTCGGTAGGATAGTAACCGTCACTCTTTCGAAGACGCTCCCGGAATGACCTGCGGCAGAACATGAGACCGGCCGGAACCTTCACCGTCGACCAGCTTGTTGAAGCAGTAAAGGCCAACGATACCAATCAGGTGCGCCAAATTCTCGGTGCGCAACCCGAGCTTGTACGCACTGACGTGGCCTACGAAAACGAGCACCAAGTCCTGCATTACGCCGTGTATAGCCGCTTGCCGGAAATGGTCCGCCTGCTGATGCAGTGCGGGGCTGACGCGCGGAAAGGAGTCTGGCCGCACCGCGCCGCAACCACCGCTATGATCGCCGCGCGGGACCGCAGTTACGACGAAATCGTCACGATCATTGAGGAGGAAGAAAGCCGTCGCAAGATTAAACCTCAGCCCGATCCTAAGTCCGCTGCTCGGGATCAACTGACGAAGGCGTTCGATCGGAACGACGAGGACGCCATCCTCCGCATACTCGAAGCCGACCCGTCTCTGATCGAAGCGCACCCTTGGCGGCTTCATGCGGCTGCTTGCAAGTGTTTCGAGCACCTCGCTACGTCGCTGCTCGATCACGGCTCTGACGTGAACTCACTCAGGGGAGACCGCGCGCCGCTCGACATGGCCGCGGGATGCGCACCATTCTACTCACTCGATAGAGCCCGCAAGATGATGATCTGGCTTCGCGAGCACGGCGCTGAACTGACGATGCGCTCGGCTGTTGCGCTAGGCGAAACCGAGTGGCTCCGCGCCAGACACACCGAAGGCAGACTGGCGAATCCGCCGATTATGAGGCGCGATTGCGCGTACGGCGGCCTGCTCGAGATCGCTGCCTTAAACGACCGCCTCGATATGACCGAACTACTGCTTGAGCTCGGTTTCGATCCCGACGAGCGTGCCCCCATCGAAGGCGCCGATTGCGATGGCTGGGGAGGCCCGCTCGACGAGTGCGCCCAGTGGGGCAGGCTCGCCATCGCGGAGACTCTGCTAAAACGCGGCGCGGACCCGAACCCGAAACCTCACCTCAGCAAGACGCCAATCGCCTGGGCATACGAGAAGCGCAACTTTGCGATGATCGAACTTCTCGAACGGTACGGCGCCGTCGCGCCTCCGGTGTCCGTGGGAATCGGGGGAGACATCGAGAAAGCAAAGAAACTAATCGCCGACGATGCTGCCGGTAAGCTTCCTCCAGGCTTCATCGGCCCACAGCCATCGGCTTCGCAACCGCAGTCCTTGATGCCGGCGGACGCCTCGACATCCGCGACGAGTTACTCAGGAGCACTCCCCTCGGTTGGGCCTGTCGTTGGGGACTTGCCGATCTGGTAAAGCTCTTCCTTGATCGCGGCGCCGATCCCACCGAACTCGACGCTGAACCCTGGGCCACTCCTGTTAGCTGGACAACAAAAGGAAACCACTCTGCCGTCCTCGCGCTGCTGACTTCACAAAGGTAGTGGTCCCGTTTTTTCGTAGCGGCGAAACTGCCGTCGATGAAGGCTGTTGCGCCCCGCCAGGAGTCGTTTCGGAACCGTCTCGGCGAGGAACTTGGCCGGATGGTCTTCGGCGGCTGAGCCGCAGATCAAGCCGCTGGGACAACCTACGCGAAGCTGCGACAACATTTGATCGGGTAGATGCGTGCAGCGCATTCGGGCTGACCTCCAGTTCCCGGTCCACTCGCCCCCGCCGGTACGGGGTATCGAGCAACCGTATCGCCGAAACTTTCAACTCTCGCGTAAAGCTACTTCGAGGCAATTCCATCACTGCTTACCATAAACGGCCAATGTTCTGAGCGGGAACACGCGAAATATTCCGCTTGACAAGCGGTGGAGAATTAGGCCAACATTTTCGAGGTGGGTGCTTTAAAAATGCCTCGTCGGGGGAATCTGTGGGTGACCTGAGCGTCTCAGCGGGTCTGCTGGGTGAGGAAGACGTGAAACTTTCGGCAGGTAGCATCGAGGGAGCGCTGTAGTGGCTCTTCCGATTCCAGCGCGTAGACGAGCGGGCCGCC
>DATDGT010000340.1:0-10487 GCA_036521975.1 Bryobacteraceae bacterium | reverse complement strand
GAGTCTCGCGCAGGATCAAGCGCTCATCCGACAATAAAGCGTCGATCTCGCGCGGGACTAGTTTGTCCGTAGCGTTTGGTTCCATTCTCCTGTTGTCTCAGATTCTTGGCCGAGATCGGAGGCGGAACTTCGTTTTTCCGGTTGAGGGAAGAATAGCGGAGCACTTCTGCGCCAGATAGACCAGCCGATTACAGTGCGCAAAAACGGGATTTTGGGAGCCTCTTTGATGGGCAACGCGCCATGGTTCGATTTGCCGTTTCGGGGGCGTGTGATCGGCTACTCGTACAAGGCGGAGCCCGACCCGGCAGGACGGAGTGCCCTGGGCCGGGAGCGGTTTGCTTGACGGATTACCGTGGATCCGAGCCAAAATACTTGTCGAAGGCCGAGCGGGTTTGATTGCGAATCTCGCTTAAATCCGAGAGCGGGATTGGGGTCCAGCGGCGCAGCAGATCGGCCAGTACTTCGCGCTGAGCTTCCGCTTTTGGCAGCTTGCCTTCCACATGTCCCGAAATGATGCGCAAGCCGTGATCCAGCGCTCGATAGAACGTGGCCGCCTCCAATAGAAATTCCGCGGTATCGCGGTCGAGCTGGCCCATATTTTCCAGGACCTCGATGCGCGCGGGCGTGTTCAGGACCTTGTAATAAATGCCGGCGCTTCGCAGGCGCAGGTGCATCAGCAAAAAGTCGATATCGTAGTAGCCGCCGCGCCCGGCTTTCAGGGGATGCGAAGGGCCCTGCTCCCTCTCCAGACGCATGCGCATTTCCCGCAGATCCGCGCGCGAGATTCCGCCTTGTGCGTAGTGCCGCCAATTGGTTTCCTGGAGTTGTTTCAGAAAGCGCTCGGCGTGAGAGAGTTCGCCGGCCACGGCCAGGGATTTCATGTAGGTAATCCCCTCCCAAGCTTGGGCCGTTTCGCGGAAGTATTCGTTGACCACGCTCTCGGTCTGTACGAGTGGGCCGCTGGAGCCGTTGGCGCGTAAACGAGTATCGACGGCGAATAAAACGCCGCTGCCGGTATAGGCGGTGATGATTTGCACCAGACGCTCCGCAACATGAGTCCAAAACTCAAGTTCGCCGGCGTCGGCGTCGGCGAGCACGAAGACCAGGTCCGCGTCCGAGGCGAGATCGAATTCCCGCATTCCCAAACGTCCCAGAGCGATCACCCACATTTGGCCATCGGGCCGATAGGCAGGATTCTGCGGCGGGTGGGCGTTGAGCGTCTCGGCCACAGCGATCCGATAGGCACGCGCAATGGTGGAATCCGCAAGCTCGGAGGTGCGGGCGAGCGTCTCGAAAATGGGACGGCGCTGGCAGGCGCTTTCGGTCTGAATGCGCATCATCTCGCGCCGGAACCATCGCCGCAGCCCCTCCATTTCAAGCGGGGCCGGGAGGTCTTCCTCGAGCGGCACACGCGAACGGGCGACATCGTCCACCAACTCCGGCATCCGGATGAATTCTTCGGCGAAATACGGGCTATGCTCGAAAAGATCCATGGTGCGTGCGGCTAGCTCCGCTTCGGAATTGAGCCGCTCGAGCCGCGCGGGATCGCTCCGCAAACGGTCGAGGAAATGTTCGAAGGGCCGAAAACCGCGATTGAGACGCGCGTGGGCTAGTTCCGCGGCCAAGGCGGGGGCGCGCTGATCGAGAGCCAGCACCACGTTGCCGTACGGAAGAGCCGTTCGCTCTTCCTTGGCTGCGACGGTAGGAGCCGCCGGAGGACCGCTGCGCGCGTGCACCACGCGATCGTAAATTTCGCGCACCTGCTCGAAGTGGCTCCGCAAATCGTGCAGAAGGCGCTCGCCGGAAGCCGGCTGAGACATGCGCCTGGCCAGCACGTCGAGCGCGGCGAGATCTTGGGGCAAGGTATGCGTTTGCAGATCGTCTTCGAATTGGAGCCGGTGCTCGAGGCGCCGCAGAAACTGGTAGACCGAAGCCAGCCGCCCGTATTCCGCGCCCGAAAGAAAGCCTTTGTCCTGCAAGCGCGCCAGAGCGAGCAGAGTGCCACCGTGCCGCACCCAAGGCTCCGCGCCGCCGTTGAGCCGCTGCAAGCACTGCACCAGGAATTCGATATCGCGAATCCCTCCCCGCTCCAACTTCACGTCGATGGCGGCGCCGCGCTCGCGAATCTTTGTGGAAACGCCGCGCTTTTGTTGCCGCTGTGCGAGCTTCTCGTTCAGCCGTTCGCGTGTCAGCGATAACTGTTCGACAGCCGAAAAGTCGAGCGTCGAGGAATAAATTCGGGGTTCGACGAAATCGAGCAGCGCGCGGCCCGTGGGCCCATCGCCCGCCGCCACGCGCGCTTTGATCAGCATCTGAAGCTCCCAGTCGCGGGCGCGGTGCTGGTAGTAGTGCCGCGCGCCGTCGAGCGAGATGCAGACTTCGCCGAGGGTGCCGTCGGGCCGCAAGCGGAGGTCGACGCGATAACAGATGCCCTCCGCCGTGTGATCCGACAGCAGAGCCGTCAAGCGATTGGCGGCCCGCTTGAAAAATTCCTGGTTCGTGATTTGCTCGGGGCCGTCGGTTTGTCCGGGGCTGGAGTACAGAAACATCAGGTCGATATCGGAGCTATAGTTCAGCTCCCGGCCGCCCAGTTTGCCCAGGGCGATGACCGCGAAGTGGGCAGGCTGCCCGCCTTTCTCTTCGCGCGGTATGCCGTAACGGGAAACCAAATCGCGATAGATGCGGGCGTATGCGGTCTCCAGAATCGAATCGGCAAGCTCCGATAGTTCTAAACAAATCTCGGACAGCGTGCCCAATCCCAGCACGTCGCGAACGACAATCCGCAGAAGCCGCCGCCGCCGGAACTGAGCAAGCTCGAGGGGCTCGGGAACGCCCGGGCTGAGACAAGCGTCGAGGGCGGCGCGAAGTTCTTCAGAGGAAACCACCCGATGAAGCCGATCGAGATCCATCACCCATTGAGGCTTTACGAGGATCTCTTCCGAAAGAAAATGGCTGTGCGTGAAGATCGCCACCAGCGCGCGAAGACTCGCCACGGATGCCGTCAGGCGTTCGAAGGCGGACGGCTGCCGCTCGCGAAGGCTTACGAAATAGTGCAAGGCGCGCTCTGGCGCCGGGGAGCCCGCCACAAGCCGCCCGAAATGTTCGCCGATTCCGGGGAGCAGATGGCGGCTGAGATCGGCGATCTCGCGTTGGGCGCGGGCGCGGTCTTCATATGCGAGGTCGAGCAGGCGCTGCATTTCAGACGACCTGCCCTAGAAGAGCGATTGAGTCGCCGACCCAAATGGGGCCGGGTTTGACGACGGAAGCGTAGAATCCGCTCAAGCCCCAGCGAGGTGAGGCCGGATCGCCCGCCTTCACCTCCGGATCGTAGATCGCTTCCGGAAGATTCGCCCCATAGATCTGGATCGTGGCGCAGGGAGCGCGGACCTTGGTCAATTCGACGACGATTTGTCCGATTCGCCAGCGTTGGCCGATGCGCAATTCGCGGCGGTCAAGCCCGCGCGTGGTGATGTTTTCGCCTAACGCGCCGGGATAGAGCGGAAAGCCGGAACCGGCAAGTTCGTCGAGGCCTTCCGATGCGATCAGAAGCAGGGCTTTCAGGGGTCCGCCATGGATAGCGGGATGGGCGTGGAGATCGCCTTCGATGCCGAGTGTGGTCACCGAGGCGCGCGGGATGGGGCGCTTGGGAACGCCGCCCGGGGAAACATTGATTTGGAGGATCGAGGCCGCGGCCACTGATCCCATAATGCCGCATCCAGCCGTCGCAGCCAATCGCGGGCTAGCTCGCCTCTATCGCACCGCTTTCCACGCCAGCACCGCCGCGCCCGCGACGAATCCTGCCAGGGCCTGGTATTCACGATTGCGAAGATAGAGCGCCCATCGAAATCTTTTGCCGGCGCCGGGAACCGCCCCGAGATGTGGGATGAGGCGCGGCACTCGCCGGGCGTAATCCTGGAATTCGGGAAAGAGGCGGGCGAGGTGTTGCTCTTCCAATTCCACCACCGGCAGGTACACGCATAAAAAGTTCGCCGCCAGAACCACGGCCAAGATCCACGAGCGAGCCGCGATGGCAAAACCAGTGGCCGCCGTGAGCGTGCCGGCGTAGAGCGGATTGCGAACGCGCGCGTAAGGACCGTTTTGCGCCAGCTCGAGATTCTTTTCCAGGTGCCCGGCGGCCCAGGCGCGCAAGAAAAGGCCGAGAACGGCCACGGGCAACCCCACGGCCAGCGAATGCGCGCGCGGGTCGGAGAACCACAAGAACGCGCCGGCCAGCAAGAAGCCGAGCGCTACGCGCATCCGCGCAACCGTATCCGCGTACGGCTTGGGGAACTTCATGCGGGAGAACTAACCGATTTCGCCGGCCGGTTCCGGACTCTCTCCAACGCGGAAAGCACCAGCGAGGGCGCGATGGCGTTCATACTCTCGTCGCGGCTGCGGCGCTTCTGGCTGGTTTCGGCGCCGGCGACGCGCAATACCTGAATCGAGCCTCCATAAGGACCGTGTACGGCGGGATCGCTGGGGCCATAGATGGCCACGCCGGGTTTGGAAAGCGCCGCGGCAAGATGCAGCGGGCCGCTATCGGCGCCGATCACGGCGCTCGCGCGGCGCGTGGCGTGAATCAACCCGGCGATTCCGGATACGTGGGGGTGAGCGCCCCGAACGCCGTCCAGAGCCGCAGCCGAGCCGGGCGGGCCGTTTAGCACCAGAGGAATGTCGAGCCCGCGCGCGACTTCCTCGAAATATTCCAGCGGCCACTGCTTCGCTCCCCAACCCGCGAACGGACAAGCGAGCACGAAGCTGCCCTGCGGCAGGACGCCCTCGGGCCGGCCTTCAGGGAGAGGAAAAACGCGAAGCAAGCTGGCGGCGCCGGCAGCGGAGGCCAATTCCAGATTGCGCTCCACACGATGGAATTCGCGCGTGAGCACAGCGGTGGAATAGAAGAGAGACGCGAGCGATTCGCGCGCTTGAGAGCGGTGCAGGCCGACCTTTTTCTGCGAGTCCACTGCCGCGGCGATCAGCGCGGATTGAATCAAGCCCTGGAAATCGACCACCAGATCGAAGTGTTCCCCTCGCGCGGCTTTCCAAACGCGCAGCACGCCGCGCGGGCCGCGATCCACGGGAATCACGCGGCTGACGAAGGGATTATTTTCCAGGAGCGGCGCCCAGCGCTCCCGCACGATCCATGTCAGCGAGCTATGAGGAAAACTGTGCTTCAAGCTGGCGGCCGCCGGAAGCGCGTGAATCACGTCGCCCATGGAGCTGAGGCGTATCACAAGAATGCGGAATTCGGCCATTCCCTAAGAAGTGTGGCGTGCGTGCACTCGGTCGATCAATTCCCGAATCTTACGCCTTTCTTCGTCTTCCAAACGGAAATACGGGGCGATGCACTCTATTTCCGTCGGGGCCGGCGCTTCGCAGACATGATCGACCACCTTCAGTCCGGCCACCAATTCCGCTCGCGCGCGGGCGGACAGAATCGGATGCTTCGGCGTGGCGATCAAGGCCAGGAGCGGGGAATCGCCTTTCAATTCGGCTTTCAGCTCCTGCAGCCGCAAAGCGTGCCAGGCGAGCAGCGGATCGAAATATCCGCTGACCACTGTGGCGCGCAAAGCGATCTGGGCGGCTTCGGAAGAGGAGAGGATTTTGCTCCGCGTGTCCATTACATTTCTATTTCAACAGTTCGAGAGCCGCGTCTGCTACTCGCCCGGCGCCCACGCGAGTCATGCATCGATGGTCGATAGGGCATTCGCGCTGGAGGCAGGGGCTGCATTCCACAGGCTCGCGCACCACCGAAGCCAGCGCTCCAGTGGGTCCGGTGGCAAGATGGTCGGTAGCGCCGAAAATTGCTACAGTCGGCACGCCCAGGGCGGAGGCGATGTGCATGGCGCCGGAATCGTTGGTGAGATAGATGCGGCAGGCGGCGGCGAGATCGATGAATTCGGCCAAGGTGGTCCGGCCGGCGAAATTCTTCACTGGCGCTTGGATCGCATCGGCAATGGAGCCGCTCAAATCCCGCTCGCTTTCGGAGCCGAACACGGCAACGGCGGCGTTCAACTCGCGCGCCAGGCGATTGGCGGCTTCGGCGAAACGTTCCGGCAGCCAGCGCTTGGCGCCTCCATAAGCCGCGCCCGGACTCAAACCGATCACGTCCCCCCTCCAACCGAACCCGTGAAATCGGGCGCGGCCGGATTCCCGGGCGGCCGCCGCGCCTTCCAGCCGAATAGCTTCGCTCGCCGGAAGCGTCTCCAAAATACCGGCGCGGCGCAAGAGTTCGAGGTAATAGAAACGCTCGTGCGGTGGAATTTCACCTTTACGAGGCGTTTTGACGGCGCGAGTGAGCAGCGGCGAACGGCCGTCGCGCGCGTAGCCGATACGTTCTGGGATACGAGCGGCGAAGGCAATGGCGGCGGCTTCGAAAGCGTTCTGCAGGAGAATGGCACAATCGAAGCGGTGCGCAGCCAATTGGCGCCCCAAAAGCCATTTGCTCCTGAGATCCGCGGCACGGTAGGGGATCAGCTCGTCGCAGAAAGATTCGCGGGCATACAAATCCGCGACCCAAGGCTTGGCGAGAATGGAAATGCTGGCCTTGGGAAAACGGTCGCGCAGAGCGCCCAGGGCGGGAAGTGACATCACTGCGTCGCCCACCCAATTGGTGGCGCGCACCAGAATGCGTTCGCGGACCAAGTCTTAGAGTAGACCGAGCTCGGCGGCCGTTATGGTTCCAAGTCCAGGGAAGCTTGTCCCGCCGGACCTTTGTAAAGCAGCTCGATCTTGCGAATGCCCTTGGATTGTCCGTGATAGGGGAAGAAAATCAGACCGGCCCGCGGCAGCGTCCGATCGCCTTCGGGAAAGGCCGCCTTTTGAACCTTCAGAAACATAGCGCGCTGCACTTCAGGCGGCGGGTGAACGGGAGCCGGAGGCGGGTCGTTCCCATTGCCCGCGCCGCCGGCGTTGAAAGTGGTCTTACCTCCTTTGTCTGAGGCGGGCGGCTCCCACTCGGGATCTTTGAGCGAACTCATCATCTCCAGATAAGACTGGCTGGGTGAGGGATTTTTTTTGCCGTTGATGCGAATGGAGAACTGCTCCGGCGATAACTGGGTTTTGGCCCCCTCCGGCCCAAAGAGCGCGACTTCCACCACGACGAAGTCTTCCGTCGTGAAAGTTGCCTCGGGAGTGGGTACAAAGTGTCCCTTGAATTCGGCGGCGATCGTCAAAAGGCCCGCTTTAGCCTGCGACGGATAATCGGTAGCCGCGGCTCGAGCGGGTACGCCCTGAAGCTCATTACCCGGAGCCTTGCCCGCCGGATTTTGCGCGCATAGACAGAGCGCGCCGCTGAGGAGGGCTGGAAAAGCTTTAAACATAAATCGTCCCGTTACGGAACACAATAACACATGCCTGAATGCTGTAAGCTTGTCAGGAGGTGATTTGCCCATGAACAAAATTGCGCTTTCCACCGTGATCGCTGCCGCGACCGCGCTGGCCCAGCAGCCCGCGGCGCAACAGCCGAAGACCTATACATCGGCCGCCGACGTGGCCGCTATGATCGCTAAAGCCAAAAGCAATCATAAGGATGGCCAGGCTCTCGTCGGGGATACGATCCTTTCGCTCGCTCCATACCGGGCGGGTTTGGAATACCGCGCCTCGGTGGGACCGGCTGCGGTCCACGAAAAAGAGGCGGAGATGTTTTATGTGATCGACGGCTCAGCGACTCTGACGACGGGCGGGAAGCTGACCAATGAATCTCGTACCAACAAGGAGAATCTGAGCGGCTCGGGGATCGAGGGCGGGACCTCGCGGACTATTTCCAAGGGCGACTTCGTCATCGTTCCGGAGAACACGCCGCATTGGTTCAGCTCGATCAACGGCGTCATTGTCTTGATGTCGCTGCACGTGCCGCGAAGCGGGACCGGGCAATAAGTAGAGACAGGCGGACGATTGTCCTATTCGCCGAGAGGCTCGCACTCGATGCCCATCTGCGAGTTCTTTACCGCGGCGAGAAATTCGTCCTCGCGGTTGTCGGCGACGTCATAGTCCCAAGTTTCCGAGCCGACGCTCAAGAAACTGTCGTCTTCCTCCAAAGTCTCCTCGGAATGAAGAGCGGCGGGAGCGCTGCGTTCGACAAACGTGCGATCGAGCACCACGCCATCGAGGAGATCGATTTCGAGATAGTCGGGAGGGAATTCGCTGGGCTCCCCGTTGGCGCGGGTTCGCTCCATGAAGGTAACGCGATACTTCACTTAACCCGTAGATGCCTAGAAGCGGGGTTCCGTTTCGGCGAGGGAGTTGCTACGAATTTCTCGGATGCCGAAGGCGGCCGTCGAAAGCGCGACTCCATATTTGCCCGAGAGGCGCACACTTCGCGTGCTTCAGCAGGCGGTGCAGAGCTGCGAAGGGTGTGATCTGTACATGCGCGCGACCCAGGCCGTTTTTGGCGAAGGTCCGGCTGCCGCGCGCGTGGCGCTGGTGGGCGAGGTCCCCGGCGACAAGGAGGACTTGCAAGGCCATCCTTTTGTGGGGCCCGCCGGAGCCATTCTGGACCGCGCGTTGGAGGAGGCTGGTATCGAGCGGCGCGACGTATACGTGACGAACGCGGTGAAGCACTTCAAATTCGAGCAGCGTGGCAAGCGCCGGATTCACAAGAAACCGAACTCGGCGGAGATTCGCGCCTGCCGGCCTTGGCTGGAGGCCGAGATGGCGGTGCTGCGGCCGCGGGTGATTGTATGCCTCGGCGCCACCGCCGCGCAATCGATTCTGGGAAGCTCGTATCGGCTGACCAAGGAACACGGTAAATTCGTGCCCCACGCCTGGGCCCCGCACGTGACCTCGACTATTCATCCGTCGGCGATTTTGAGAGCGCCCGACGAGGATCAGCGCCACGCGCAGTACCGCGGATTTGTGGCGGATCTGGAGAAGGTGCGGGAGATGCTCGACGCCGCGTAGGTTCTTACTGTTGGGCCCGTTTGTAGCCCGTACTCTCATATTTTTTGGGTCTTCCAGCTGCCCCGGAGGAACATCGCAAGACTCAGCAGCGCAATGAGCGCCTCCGCGATTGGAATCGAAGCGAACACACCGCGCACCTGCATGTGCGCACGAAACGCCAGGAGCCATGCCAACGGAACCTCTGTGACCCAAAAGCCGATCACATTGATGATCGTGGGTGTCACGGTATCCGCGGCACCGTTGAATGCCTGGATCATGACCATTCCAAACGCATAGGCGAGGTTGCCCCAAGCGACGATGCGAAGGCAATCCACGGCGTAGCCGAGCACCGCAGCATCCGACGTGAAGAGCCCGGCGATAGCCCGTGGAAACAGAATGAATGCCACACCGACGGTTCCAAGGAAGAGCATGTTGTAGGAACTCGTCAGCCAGACTGCGCGTTCGGCGCGTTCAGGCTTGTGCGCCCCCAGATTCTGTCCCACCATAGTGGCCGCCGCGCCGCTTAAGCCCCATGACGGCAAAATCACGAATATGAAGATTCGGATGCCGATGGTATAGCCGGCCACCGCGACGCTGCCGAACCCGCTGATGATACGAACCAGCACGATCCAACTCGTCTGCGCGACGGCGAACTGCATCACTCCGGTAACTGACACGCGCACCAGCGATAGGATCACCTGCGGAACGATCCGGATATCCGAGAAGGCGATCCGGATGCGGCTGTGCCCGCGCAGCAGTATCAAGAACTGGTAAAGCACACCGGACGAGCGTCCGATCAGGGTAGAAACCGCGGCGCCCGTGACTCCCAGCGCCGGGAACGGCCCCAACCCGAAAATCAGGCAAGGATCGAGCAACAGGTTGATAATGTTCGCGAACCACAGTACGCGCATGGCAACCGAGGCATCGCCGGCGCCGCGGAAGATCGCGTTGTTCAGGAACAACAGCATCACAGCCGCGCACCCGCCGAACACGATTTCCGTATAGCGATGACCGGTCGACACCAAACTCGGCGATGCACCCATCCATACGAGCATTCGCCTGGCGAACAAGAATCCCGGCAGGCCCATTGACAGCGCGAGTACGATGCCGAGCAGGATCGACTGCACTGCCGCCGTTCGAGCCCCGCGAGTGTCTTTCTCGCCGATTCGTCGCGCGACCATGGCCGTCGTGGACATACTGACGCCGAAGGCAACGGAGAAAACCAGCGTTAGCATCGACTCCGTAAGGCCAACGGTAGCGACTGCGTTGGAGCCGAGCCGTGTTACCCAGAACACATCGACGATAGCGAACAGCGATTCCATCGCCATTTCGAGCACCATCGGCGTCGCAAGTAGAAAAATTGCCCGGCTGATGGAGCCTTTCGTGAAATCTTGTTGCGTCCCGCGAATGGCTTCGATCAGCGATCGCCATATCGAGGGACGTCGTTCATCCATGAGTTCATCTTTGACTAACCCAAGTTCGTCACGCGACCGTCGATTCTGAGATTTTTTGGACTTGCGGTGAGGGCAAGTGACGTGTTCCCAATAGCCGCTTTTGAAAAACGCGATGTAGTGTAGACTGACCCTCTTGTGCGTTTCCGCAGTCCA
>DATDGT010000339.1:0-12829 GCA_036521975.1 Bryobacteraceae bacterium | reverse complement strand
CGCCCAGGGATGCAAGCTGACGGAACAGATCGGAGCGTTGGGACTCCAGCTGAGGCAGAGAGTCGGTCATCAAGGGTCTCCTTTCTCTTAGCGTATATAGACGCTAAGAAAAAAGCTACAAAAAAGAAGACCGATCGAGTTTGCACCTCCATGTCGCGCACCCGCTGAATCCGTTCCCCTTGACATTCGACCGGAACCGGTATACTCTTAGGAAGAATGCCTAGGGGAGACGACCGCATCGACTTTTTGCAAGGCACGCTCGACATGCTGATCCTGCGGACGCTGCTATTCGGACCGGCTCACGGGCACGCCATCGCCCATGCTATCGAACATGCCTCCGAAGAGGTGTTGCAGGTCGAACACGGCTCTCTGTATCCCGCCCTGCACCGCCTGGTGCGGCTGCGATTTCTTTCCGCCAAAGACGGTCTTTCGGAAAACAACCGCAAGGCTCGCTACTACAGCCTTACGGCCAAGGGCCGCAAGCGGCTGCGTGCCGAAGCCTCCAAATGGGAGCGGCTCACGCGCGCGATCGGACGAATCATGCAGCCCCGCGAGGAACGCACATGAGCGACCGCGAAGACAGACTCGATGCCGAAATCCGGGATTACCTGGAACGGGAAACGCGCGAAAACATCGAGATCGGGATGCGGCCCGAGCAGGCTCGCCAGGCCGCCCTCCGCAAGCTTGGCCCGGTTCTGCGCGTGAAGGAAGATACCCGCGCCGCTTGGGGCTGGGCGTGGCTCGCGCGTCTTTCGCAAGATCTGCGCTACGGCGCGCGCATGCTGCGCCAGAATCCCGGCTTCAGCCTGATCGCAATTCTCTCCATCGCGTTGGGCGTCGGCGCCAATTGCGCGATGTTCAGCGCGGCTGATGCTCTGGTGCTGCGCCCGCTGCCCGTCCCGCATTCGGATGGAGTGATCGAAGTGAACTCGATCACTTCTTCGTTCTTCAACACCTCGGCCGGGTCCTACCCCGATTACGTGAGCCTTCGCGATAGCGTCCGCGTTTTTCGCGGATTGGCGGCCCTGGATTTTCTTCCCGTCGGAATTTCAACGCAGCCCAAGGGGCTGCCGCAATTGAAAATGGCCGCGATGGTGAGCGGCAATTTCTTCGACGTGCTGGAAGTGGCCCCCGTGCTGGGTCGCGCTTTTCGCCCTGACGAAGAACAGGCGCCGGGCCGCGACGCCGTCGCCGTGCTCAGCTACGGCGCCTGGCAGGAACAGTTCTCGCGCGATCGCGGCGTTCTGGGCCGCAAAATCCGTTTGAACGGAATCGAATTTACTGTCATCGGAGTGGCGCCGGAACGATTCACCGGAGTCGAGCCGTTCGTGCGCACGGCTCTGTACGTTCCTCTGGCCATGTATCCGCGGCTTTCCGGAAACGCGAGGGTTCTTGAGGCGCGCGATTACCGCGGCTTTCGACTGATGGGCCGCTTGAGGCCGGGTGTGACCAGGGCGCAAGCCCAAGCCGAAATCTCCGCCATCGGCGCGAACCTCGCGCGAGCCTATCCGGAAGCCGATCGCAACCGCCTTCTGGTGCTGCGCACCGAACTTCAACGCCGCCTGCAGGACGATCCGCTGGACGCGCAGTTGATCTTCACGCTGCTGGGTCTTGCGGCTGCGGTGCTCTGCGTGGCGTGCGCGAATGTCGCGGGCCTTCTGGCCTCTCGCGGTCCGGTGCGCGCCCGCGAGATGGCCCTGCGTTTGGCCATCGGCGCCGGGCGCGGACGTCTGATCCGCCAACTGCTCACCGAAAGCGCGCTGCTCGCCGCTCTCGGCGGGCTGCTAGGATTGGGCGTCGGATACTCGGGCATTTTACTGTTCCAGCAGATTCAATTGCCTACAGATCTAATCTCGCTCGCCTATCTCGGCCTGGATCGGAGAGTGTTCGTCGCAAGTTTGGCGGCCACGGCGCTCAGTGCCGTTCTTTTCGGCCTGATTCCGGCGATTCGCACCGCCCGCGCCGATCTCGCCGGAGCGCTTAAGGCTCGCGACGCCGCACCACCCGGCCGCGCCCGGTTTTGGGGGCGCGGACTGCTGGTCTCCGGACAGATCGCGGTTGCATTGTCGCTGCTGGCCGCAACTATGTTCTTCTATCGTGGCTTCGATTATTCGCTGAGCAAAGGTCCCGGCTCGCGCATCGACCATCTGATGATGATGAGCGTCGCACCGAGCCGGCAAGATTATGACGACGCCAAGATGCAACGCTTCTACGATCGATTGGTGGAAGTGGCCGGGCAATTGAGCGGAGCCAAATCCGCTGCGCTCGCTTCCAGCGTGCCCCTGAAAAACACCCAGAATACTGAAGACATCGTGCCGGAAGCCCACCATTTTCCCCTGGGCGTGGATCGCGCCCACATCCTTTCTAATCGCATTGACGAGCATTATTTCGAAGCGATGGGCATTCCCATTGTCGAAGGCCGTGGATTCCAGCGCACCGATACTTTGCAAGCCCCGCGCGTCGCCGTGGTAAATCAAAACCTCGCGCAACACTATTGGCCGAATCAGGATCCCATCGGCAAACGTCTGCGCATCGATGGACCGAATGGTCCATGGGTGGAAATCGCCGGCATCGCTAAAAACACAAAATATGTCTTTATCGGCGAGGCCCCCTTCGATTACATCTACCTTCCGGAGCGCCAGAACCCGTCGAGGCCGATGACTCTGCTGGTGGAATCCATCGGCGATTCGGCGAGCCTGGCCGCGCCCATGCGCGAGCTGATCCGCGGCCTGGATGCCAACATGCCCATTTTCGACGTGCGAACCATGGAAGACATGTACCAGATGCGCGCCGTGCGCACGTCGCACATCATTGTCGCGGCCGTGGCGGGCATGGGGGCGATGGGATTACTGCTGGCCTTGGTGGGACTTTACGGATTGGCCGCATACGCGGTGAATCGCCGAACCAAGGAATTCGGCATCCGCATGGCGGTCGGAGCAAAACCTTCCAGCGTTCTGCGCATGGTGCTGCGGCAAACCGCGCTGCTGGCGGCGTTCGGCGTGGCCGCGGGGATGCCGCTGGCGATCGGGTTGGGGCGCCTGCTGCGGGCCGGCTTTCCCGAAGGCGACGCGGCTCCGGCACACTCGGTGATGCTGGCTCTGGCGTTGTTTGCCGTCACGCTCATCGCGGCGTATGTTCCCGCGCGGCGCGCTTCGCGCGTCGATCCCACCGTCGCGCTGAGGGATGAGTAGTAAAGTAATATCGCGCTATCACAGTACAATTGAGGCATGGGGATGCAGGAGCTGTACGAGCTCGATTTCTTCGAATGGACGCAGCGCAATGCCGAATTGCTGAGCCAGGGGTGTTTGGAGTCGGTCGATATTCCGCACATCGCCGAGGAGTTGGCGGACTTGGGTAGAAGGGATAGACGAGAAACCGAAAGCTTTCTCGAGCGGCTCATCGCGCATCTGCTGAAGTGGCAGATGCAGCCTCGCAAACGAAGCATTAGTTGGCGGAGCAGCATCCGTGATTCACGCGCGCAACTCCGACGCATATTCAAGCAATCTCCCAGCTTGCGACGGTACGCCGGAGAGTCGATTGCCGAAGTTTACCCAGACGCGCGGCGGAAGGCTTCCATCGAGACAAGTTTGCCGTTAGCGGCGTTTCCCCCGGAGTGTTCATACAGCTTCAACCAACTGATGGATGACGACTTCCTTCCGCCTGGCGAACCGGAGCGCTCAGCCAACTAGATCCCGATATCACCGTACAATTGAGGCATGGGGATGCAGGAGCTGTACGAGCTCGATTTCTTCGAATGGACGCAGCGCAATGCCGAATTGCTGAGCCAGGGGTGCTTCGGTTCGGCCGATATTCCGCACATTGCCGAGGAATTGGCGGACTTGGGTAAAAGGGACAGACGAGAAACTGAAAGCTTTCTCCAGCGGCTGATCGTGCATCTGCTGAAGTGGCAGACGCAGCCCGCTAAACGAAGCAGTAGCTGGCGGAGCAGTATCGACGACTCGCGCGTGCAGCTCGAGGGCATATTCAAGCAATCGCCCAGCCTCCGGCGGCATGCCTCCATATCGATCGCCGACCTTTATCCCCGCGCACGACGGACGGCCTCCATAGAGACAACGTTGCCCCTAAAAGCCTTCCCGGCGGAATGTCCCTACAGCTTCGACCAACTGATGGATGACGACTTTCTTCCGCCCGACGAACCTGAAGCGCGCCGTTAACCTAGTCCTCAGTGGCCTCCGGGCCGCAACAAAAACAATGATCAAACCACTCGTGGTCACATTCGCATTTTCGATTTCCGTTCCGGCGCTTGCGCAATATGGCGGTCCTAACCGTTCCAGCGCGATGGTTCCCTCCGGCGGAATCTATTTTTCCCCCGAAGACCAGTTCAATGGCAGCGTGGCGGCGGGGCCAGTCAGGGCGGAGCCTCTCGAGCTGTCCCTGCAGCAGGCCATCGATCTTGGCATCAAGAACAATCTGGGATTTTTGGTGCGATCCACCCTCAACAGCGCGGCGCGGGCCGATCGCCTTCGGGTCTTGAGCGCTCTGCTCCCGGATTTGAGCGCGGGCGTGACCGAAACCGACACGCAAATCGACTTGGCGGTTTATGGGTTTCATCTCAATAACATCCCGAATGTAGTCGGGCCATTTTCCTACACCGATGCGCGGGCCTCGGCCGCTTCCCCGCTGTTCGACTGGACCGCGATGAAGAATCTGAGATCGGCCGCGGAAAGCGCACGCGCCGCGGCGCTGGCTGTAGAAGACGGCCGCGATCTGGTGGTGGAAGCGGTAGCCTCGGGCTATTTCTTGGTCCTGGCCGACTCGGGGCGGCTGGGGGCCGCGCGCACACAAGCGCAAACCGCCGAGGCCCTGTATCGAGCCGCTCGCGACCGTCATCAAGCGGGGCTAAGCGCGGCAATCGATGAGCTGCGCGCGCAGGTGGAGGCCAAAACGCAGCAACAGAGATTGGTGGCGGCGCAAAATGCGCTCGCCCGCGACCAATTGGCCTTCGCTCGCGCCATCGGTCTCGCGCTGGGTCAGAGTTTCCGCCTGACGGGCGAAGCGGCTTACCAGCCGCTGGAGAATCTGAGCGCGGAGGATCTCTTGCGCCGGGCCTTGGAATCCAGAGCCGATTACCACAGCGCAGAGGCGCAGCTCCGCGCGGCGCAGATCGCCCGCCAGGCCGCCCATGCCGAGCGTTATCCCGCCGCGTATCTGATCGCCAATTACGGCGTGATCGGCCCCACGCTCGCCAGTTCGCATGGCACATTCACCGTCGCCGGCTCGGTGACGTTTAACGTCTTCGATGGCGGCCGCATCCGCTCGGAACTTCAATCGGCGGACGCAGAAATCGAGCGGCGGCGCGCCGAATTGGGCGATTTGCGGGGACGAATCGATTTCGAGGTGCGCTCGGCGTTGCTCGATTTGGGCACCGCGGCGGAGGAGGTGGCGCTGGCGCGCGACAACCTGGACCTGGCCAGCCAAACCCTGGATCAGGCTCGCGACCGCTTCAACGCAGGCGTAGCCGATACCATTGAAGTAGTGCAGGCGCAGGAAGCTTTGGCTGCCGCCAGCTTCGACGTGGTGGGCAGTGTGTACGCGCATAATCTGGCCAAAGTTTTCCTGGCGCGCGCGGTGGGTGGGGCGGAAGTTTCGCTCCGGCAGTTTTTGGGAGGGAAGTAGATGGCGCAAGTGACAGAGCGGGAAACCCACGTTCCGGTGCGCGCGAAGCCCCGCGCGCGAACGGCGGTGACGTGGGTTTTCGCCGCGATCCTGCTGGGAGCGACCGCGGTGGCCGCGTATGTTGTCTGGCAGCGCCTCGCGGAGGTCGAATCGACCGACGACGCGCAGATCGACGGAACCATCGTGCCGGTCAGCGCGCGTGTGGGCGGATATGTGACGGAAGTCTTCGCCGGCGATCAGCAATATGTGAAGCAAGGGGAGACGTTGGTTCAGCTCGACAAGCGCGATTACGACATCGCAGTGGCGCGCGCGCAAGCCGACCTGGCGAATGCGCAGGCCGGCTTGTTGGGGGCGCGCGGCGCGGTCCCTGTGACCTCGGTTGCTACCAACAGCGCGATTAGCGGCGCGCGTTCGGGCCGCGACGACGCGGCGGCGGCGGTGAGTTTTGCCGAACAGCAGCTCGGAGCGGCACGGGCGCGCTTGAACGCGGCCGAGGCGAACGTCCGAGCCGCGGAAGCCAATCGGAATAAGGCCGCGCAGGATGCCGCGCGCTATAAGGTTCTGGTGGACAAAGACGAGGTTTCGCGCCAATCCTACGATCAGGCTGCGACGGCCGTGCAAGCGGCGCAAGCCGCCGTGGACGCGCAGCAAGCCGCCGTGGCGGAATCGCGCCAGAACGTGGCGGCGGCCGAAAAATCCGTGGATCAGGCGCGAGCCAAACTCCAGCAAGCCGAAGCTTCAGTGGAAGCGGCGAGCGTCGGCCCTGCCCAGGTGAAATTGGCCGAATTCAATGTAGCCGTCGCGTCCTCGCTCATCGCGCAAAAGAAGGCCGATGTAGATCAGGCCCAATTGAACTTGAGTTACACCACGATCATGGCGCCGGTGGAGGGAGTGGTGGGGCGCAAGGCCGTCGAGCCGGGACAAAACATCGCCCCCGGGCAGCAGCTTGTGTCGATCGTTAATCTGAACGACATCTGGGTCACGGCAAATTTCAAGGAGACTCAGCTTCGGGAGATGAAGATCGGCCAAAAGGTGGATATCGAAGTGGACGCCAATGGCCGCGGCTACCGCGGAACGGTGGAGCGCATGGCGGGGGCGAGTGGGGCGCGCTTCAGTCTGCTGCCCCCGGAAAACGCATCGGGCAATTACGTCAAGGTCGTGCAGCGCATTCCTGTCCGCATCGCTTTGGAGCCCGGCCAGAATGGCGACCACGCACTGCGGCCGGGAATGTCGGTGACGCCGAAGGTGCACATCCGCTGAGATCACGCGCGCAGAAGAGATTCAAGAGCCGCCCTATCGCCCGTCTCCATAGCGGCCTCGATCTTTAAACTAAGGCGATCGCGTCCCAGCGTGGCGACGGCAAGGGGTCTTCCATTTCGACGATAAACCGCGCATGCGTCGGTCTTTTCCAAGTCGCCTTGAATTTCGCAGCTATCCCACGCCGGCGCGTAGCCGACGTAAGAGATCGTTACATCGTAATGCTGGCTCCAAAAGAAAGGCGCGTCGCGGAATGCGCCGTCGAAGCCGAGCATAGACCGGGCCGCGGCCTGCCCCTGACGTTCCGCCACAACCCAGTGTTCGATGCGAGCTTGCTCGCCGGAAACCGGCTCCGGATACCGCGCCAGATCGCCCGCAGCAAAAACGTCCGCAGCGCTTGTGCGCATGGTTTCGTTGACAACAACTCCATTGTTCACTTGAATGCCCGCCGCTTCCGCCAGTGCTGTGCGAGGCGACACCCCTACTCCCAAGACCACGAATTCCGCCTCGACGAACCGTCCATCGCCAAGCTCAACCCGATCCTCTCGAATGGCCTGAGGCGGCGCGTTCAGAAAGAAGCGGACTCCGTGCCGCTCGTGCAATTGCTGAACGAATCGGCCCACCGTCTCGCCCAGTACTTTGGCTAGCGGAACAGCCCCCTGCCCGATCACCGATACTTGAAGCCCGCGGCTACGGAGCGAAGCCGCCACTTCCAGTCCGATGAAGCTGGAGCCGATCACGGCGCAGGTTCTTACCTGCCCTGCTTTGGCGATAATGGCCTTGCTGTCGGCCAGGGTCCGCAGCCGGTACACGTGGGGCAGATCCGCGCCGCTGATCGAAAGCGATCGAGGTTCAGCTCCCGTCGCGAGCAGTAACGCGGCAAACTCGAGCGTTCGTCCGCTTCGCAGAACGACCCGGTGGCTGGAAGGCTCGATGCGGATCGCCGGATCGGCGGCAATCCGCTCGACTTGAATCGATTTGTAATGTTCGGGAGTGCGAAGCCGAATCCAGTCTTCTTGGGCTGTCCCGGCAAGAAAGTCCTTTGAAAGGTTCGGCCGGTCCACCGGGCTTGGATCTTCCTCTCCAATGAGCGTGATGGGGCCCGTGTATCCCTTCGACCGGAGCATATCCGCGCATGCCGCGCCCGCGGCTCCAGCGCCAACGATGACCACCGAAGACGGATTTAGCGGACAACTCGGACGGGCCTGTTCCGTTCTCTTTCCATCGACCATGACCAAGCCCTCATGACGCCGGACACTGAAGCAGGGCACGGGGTCGAGTGCCGGTGCGCGATCGGCTTCGCCTGTGCGAAGGTCAAATCGGGCATGATGCCAAGGGCACCGGATGGTCTGGCCGGCCACGAGTCCTTCGGCTAGAGGCCCGCCGTAGTGGGTACAAGTCGCGCCTACTGCGAACACCTGCTCACCCTGGCGAACCAAAACCACAGGTGCGCCCTCGCAGTGGCCCAATAGGGGCGCACCGTCTTCGAGTCCGCGAAATTCAACCCCGCGTTTAAGATCGGGCCCCGATAGCTCTTGCGCCTTATCGTCCGCCATTTTCTAAGCTCCGTCTAACTGTACAACAACGGAGTGCCCCGCGGCCCACCGAGGGGAATGTCCCACGCTCTCCACTGACAAGCGCACAACACAGCCCGGCGCGGCAGCGACTCGAGGATTCGGGTGAGCGCACGGTCCCGCGCCGGGCGCTGTGCGCTGTGAACCCACGCAAGCATCCCGATATTTCTTATTCCTGAGGCGTGCACTTTTTTGGGCTTTGGTGCCTCGCGAACCGCCCCCTTTTTGGAGAATTCGATTCCACGGCGTCGCCGGCCGGCTGTTCTGACGGCGTTCTGCGGATCATAACTTCTTGCTTATGGGCGTTGACAGCCGATCAGGAGAAGGTGTATATTGCTCCTGCTGCGGGAGTTGAAAATGGAAATCCCGGGTGAATATCCACCTTCCGGATTTCCAAGAGGGGGGTCTGTCATGGTTCGAATAGGGGTGCGAGTGCGAGTTTCGTTTGCCGCTGTACTTCTTTTGTCAGCTTCCGTTGGTTTTGGCCAAACCGCCTCGGCCACTATCACCGGAACTATAAGCGACCCAACCGGAGCCGCCGTCGCGGGCGCTCCCCTCGAGGTCCACAATTTGGAAACTGGATCGGTCTTCAAAGTGGCCAGTTCCCAAACTGGAAACTACACCGTGTCGCAGTTGCCGGTTGGCGACTACGACCTCACCGTCGGCGTGCCAGGCTTCAAGAAGTACTCCCACACCAACTTCCATTTAGACGCGGGCCAGACCATGCGCGAAGACATAGCGTTGCAGGTGGGCCAGGCCAGCGAGTCTGTGACTGTGTCAACGGAGGCCTCCCTGTTGCAGACCGAAAGCAGCGACCTGGTTCTCGATGTCACGCTATCGCAACTTGACAACCTGCCGCTTATCGTAATCGGCGCGACCAACGATGGTCTCCGCGATCCATTTACTGCCGCGAATCTCCTTCCCGGAGTCCAGTATTGCGATACCCCGCCGAATTGCAACGCCGTCGTCTCTATGGTCATCAACGGAACCCCGGCCAATACGTACCAGAATCGCCTGGATGGCGCGACGATGAACCCCACCGGCTTGCGCCTTGTAGGGGCGAGCATGGAGACTCAGCCATCGACGGACGCGATTCAGGAGGTTTCCACGATGACCAGCAATTTCGCCCCGGAGTTCGGCACCGCCGGCGGATCAGTAATGAACATGGTCACCAAGAGCGGCACCAACCAGTTCCACGGCAGCGCCTATGACTACATCGTCAATACGGCCCTGAACGCCTCTCAGCCCTACACCGGAAGCAAGAACGCGATTCACCAGAATGACTACGGCTTCACGGTGGGCGGCCCCGTCTGGATTCCCAAGGTTTACGACGGCAGGAACAAGACATTCTTCTTTTTCAGTTGGGAACAATTCGTTCAGAGGCTGTACAATAACACCACGCCGGACACCGTACCCATTCCGGCGTATCGCGCCGGCAATTTTTCCAGCCTCATCACGGATGAGAATCGCTTAATCACCACGGCGTCCGGCCCCTACGTGAACCCGCTCGGCGCCACCATCCAAAGCGGCACGATTTTCGACCCCGCCTCCACATTCACAGTCAACGGCACACCCGTTCGCACTGCCTTCCCAAACAACACGATTCCGATGACAAGGTTCGACCCGGTTGCCGTTAAAGTCCTCTCGTACGTTCCGCTGCCGTCCGGTCCGGCTGCCGCACAGGGGGGCGCCAACTATCTCGTGCCCATCGATGAAGGCGGCCCGACCTATATCCCCTCGATCAAGATCGATCAAACTCTGGGCACCAAGTTCCACACGGCGTTTTACTTCCAAAACACGCAGAGGCACGCGCCCCGTTCCCCCACCGGGTCCGACGACCTGCCGGCGGCCATTACCACCTCGGACACAACTGCGAATGGCGGCAGGACCATTCGTTTCAACCTTGACCACACCGTGACGCCGGTGCTCCTCCTGCACTACACCTTCGCCTGGAACGACTCCAATTTCAAGCTGTCAAGCCAGAACACCCCCTTCAACACTCTGGAAACACTCGGCATACCTGGGCAAACGGCGGCCCGCACCTTCCCGGAGATCAATACCACCGTCTCCACGAATATTGCGGAGGGCGGCATGAGTAATTTGGGCGGAGAATATGACCAGAATTACCATGAGCGGCGTCCGGAGTTCGCTACTTCCGCCACGTATGTGAAAGGCGCACATACCTACAAAGCCGGTTTTGAAATCCGGCAACAGAAGTTTCCCAACTTCAATTACACGGGCTCCTCCGGCATCTACACAGTAATTTCAAATTGGACGACCCAGCCCTCGCTGGCTAGTACAACCATAGCCTCGGGCTTTGCCGGATTCGGTTTCGCTTCGTTCTTGCTGGGCGGCCTGAGTCAAGCCGAGCAAGTGGCGCCCATCACGGCCATGACGTACAACTACGAGTCCGCCTTATATGTGCAAGACGACTGGAAAGTGACTCGCAAATTGACGCTGAACTACGGATTGCGCTGGGACTACGGAACCGCCCAGCGCGAGCAGTTCGGCCGCTATTCCGAGTTCTCGGCCATGACGCCGAATCCGTCTGCCGCGGATCGGCCCGGCGCACAGATTTTTGAGGCAACCTGCCATTGCGACTTCGCACACAACTACCCGTACGCGTTGGGACCGCGGCTGGGCGCTTCGTACCAAATTGACCGCAAGACCGTGATTCGCGGCGGCCTTGGCGTGGTTTACGGCGCCACCTCGGTCCAGACTGCCGGTGGCAGCACAAATACTGCGACTGCCACTACTCCGGCCTACGGGCAGATTGTCGGACTGTTACAGAACGGCATACCGTCCAACGTGGTCGCCCAGTGGCCGACATTTAATCCGGCCGCGGGTCAGCCCGTGGGAGCCGTGGTGGCCGCACCCCCCCTCCTGGATCCGAACGCGGGCCGCCCGATGCGCCTGCTGCAATGGAACGTCACTGTGCAGCGCGAGATCGGCCAGAACATCGCCCTGGAAGCCGGCTATGTCGCCAACATCGGTGTTTGGCAGGAAGCCGGCACCAGTCTGGCTCCGCACAATGCCCTAAGTCAACAGACTCTGGCGGACTATGGAATCACTCCCGCGGACTTCAACAATACGACGTTAGGACTAGCGTTCAACACGCCTATATCGGCACTTTCCCCGGCACAGACCCAAATGTTGAACGCCATGGGCATCAACTTCCAGCCCTATTCCAACTTTCCCAGTAGTCAGACGGTGCGCCAATCGCTGGTGCCATACCCTCAATACACCGGGCTTCTGACTCCCGTGGGAGCTCCTCTCGGGAAAAATTGGTACCAATCGCTCCAGACCCAGGGCACCAAGCGCTTTAGCCACGGTTTGTCTCTACAAGGGAACTACACCTATTCGAAGGCTCTGGCTCTGGTCAGCACAATTGACCCATACAACCGGAATTTAGGGAAGAACCTCAGTCCTTACGATCTTCCAAGCCAGTTTCGGCTTACGGCTCAATATGAGGTGCCGCGCTTTCAATCCGGGCGCCCCATTCTTAGCAATAAAGTTGTTGCCTACGCTTTGTCCGGCTGGGGTATGGGCTGGTATTTGAGCTACCAGAGCGCGCCTCTGGTGACGTTGCCAACCAGCGCGGGCACCGATCCCATCAGCAACTTCCTCGGCTACGGACCGGGCCCCGCGCAATTGATTCCCGGCATGAGTCCCTGGTCCGTGAATTGGACCAGCTACAACGGCGTGCATCACACTACGCCGCTCAACATCAACTGCCACTGCTTTAATCCGGCCACGACCGTTGTGCTGAACCCGGCCGCATTCCAGAACGTTCCCAACGGGCAGTTCGGGGCGAATCAAAGCTCGATACGCTCGTTCCGAGGCATACGCGTACCTGTGGAGAACGCCACCTTCAGCCGCAACTTCCGTCTTAGGGAACGAATGAGTATGAATATTCGTGTGCAGTTCACCAATATCTTTAATCGCCTGCAATATCCCGTGATTAATTCGGGAACTCTGGCGAACCTTCCCACCGTGTTCACTACCGGCCCCAACACGGGCTTGTACAGCGGTGGCTTCGGCACGATTACTCCGGAGGCAGGCACCCTCGGTTACCGCGCCGGAACGGTCGTTGCCCGGTTTCAGTTCTAAACAGAGCGTCATAAGTGGTTGCGCCTCCGCTCCCTAACCCGGCGTACCCGAACCAAACACGGGGAGGGGTCTCCCGTTCTCGCGAAGATCCGGGACGGATGAGTAAAGAGCTTTGCGAACTTTGCGTCTCCTATAGAACTTCCCCCACCGATTAGTTCACACCACCCTGGAGCGGGACCAGTTTATAGCCGAGATCCAGCGCTTGCCGGCGAATTTTGGCTTCCTTCTTCTGCTGCTGTTTCTCGTCCTGC
>DATDGT010000338.1:0-2365 GCA_036521975.1 Bryobacteraceae bacterium | reverse complement strand
GCAGCAACTCCGGTTGACCCTCCCGGATCGGTTCCAACAGAATCGCGAATGTAGTGTAGACTCGGCAATCGCCTGAGCTGATTCTTAAGGGCTTAGCCGATTTTCCGGCCCTTCTGTGACGAACTTGGGCTAAAGCCTGCTCTACTCAACCATCTTGCCGAATTCTTACAGTCGCGGCTCAGACGGCAGAATGACCCTGCGGTAAAGCTCGCGCTTGGGGATGCCTCGAGCCTTGGCGACCTGCTTGACGGCGTCGCGGCGCGTTACGCCTTGGCGTTCCAGCTCGTGCACTTCCTGTTCGGCCGCGACTGGATCCGCGGGTTGCTCGTGGGGCTTGCCGGCTAGAATCGTGATCTCACCTTTGATCGAGGGCCGCGCGGCAAGCTCCCGGCGAATCGAATCCGCGCTGCCGCGCAGGAACTCCTCGTGCAGTTTGGTCAATTCTCGCGCGACTACCACGGGACGGTCTCCCAACACTTCGGCGATGTCGGCCAGAGTTTCCAGCAGCCGGTGCGGCGCCTCATAGAAAATCAGCGTGCAGGTTTCCGGGCGCAGTTCTTCTAGAGCCTGACGGCGCTGGGCGGATTTGGCGGGCAGGAATCCGCAAAAGCGGAATGAGTCTGTGGGCAATCCCGAGGCCGCCAGCGCCGCCAGCGCCGCGGAGGGTCCAGGAATTGGGCGAACTTCAATGCCCGCGGCGATAGCGGCTTCCACCAGCCGGAAGCCCGGATCGGAAACCAGCGGCGTTCCGGCGTCGGAGACCAACGCCACGCTTTGGCCCGCCTTCAGCCGCTCCACCAATTCAAGTGCCCGGGTTTTTTCGTTGTGCTCGTGATAGCTCCACATTATTTTGTCTAGGGGCCTGTCCAGGCCTAAGTGGTTCAGCAGCTTACGCGTGTGGCGGGTATCCTCGCAGGCGATGAGGTCCGCTTCGCGCAGCACTCTCGCCGCGCGCAAAGTAATGTCCTCTAGATTTCCAATAGGTGTCGATACGAGATAAAGAGCGCCTTTCACGTAGTACGAGGAAAAGGTACCCGAAATGGCCACACGAACACAAGCCCCGCCAGGAGGGTATCTTTGGGAGGTCCCGGGAGCAGCAGTTGCGGTTCATCTCGACTCCGCTGTGATCGACGATCTGCGTCCTGAGATGATGCGCGCCTTCCGCGCCGTCCCCAAACGGGGGGCCGAAGTGGGCGGGCTGCTGCTGGGAGAGGTGGAACCATCGGCCGGCCCGGACCAGCTCACGCTGGTGCGCGTAAATTCTTTCGAGCTCGTGCCTTGTGTTTATGCGCGCGGCCCTTCCTACTTGCTGACCGGCGAGGAGAGCGCCGCCTTCGAACAGGCGTGCGAACGCTTGCGAGCGGAGGCTTCCCGCCATTCCTCCGTCGTCGGCTACTTCCGCAGCCATACGCGCCCAGGACTTTCCTTATCGCCGGAAGACCTCGATATTCTGAACCGCCATTTCCCCAATTCCTTCGACATCGCGCTGCTAATCCGGCCGTTTGCCTCTCAGCCGGCTCAGGCGGGATTTTTCTTTCGCGAGCAGGGGGCGTTCCAGGAACAGACTCCACTGGTATTTCCCTTCTCGCGTCTCGAACCGGAAGCAGAAACGAAGCCGGAGCCGGAGGCAGCGCCCGCGCCCTCACCGCTGTCCGAGCGGAAGCGATATCGGGGCAGTCCTCGCCGGCTCATTCCTCTGCCCGACGAAGAGGAATTGGCGCCGTCTCCCGCGGCGGAAGAGAAACCTCTTGAGGCGCAATTCGAGCCGCAAACCCAACTTGCAAAAACCACCCCCGAACCGCGCTCGCGCTCTCTCGTATGGGGGTGGGTCGCAGTCGCGTTTCTGTTTCTCCTGATAGGGGCGATGGCTGGCTTTGAAGTCTCGCAGATCCTCCCCGGACGAATCCCGGTTGCCGGACTAATCCCGATTGGCGCCAAAGGCGAATTCTCGGTGGCGCTGCACGTGGTCCCGGCTGGCGATGGTCTCAACGTGCGATGGGATCCCGGCGCGCCGGCCATTCGGAGTGCGCAAAGTGGAGTGCTCCAGATCGAAGACGGCGATTATTCCGAACACGTGGACCTCGATTCCGCACACCTGCGAAACGGTGAGCTCTTCTATCGCAGCTCTTCGCCATCGGTGCGCTTCCGGTTGACGGTTTACGAGGGCGCGCGAGTCAGCGTGACCGAGACCGTGGATTGGCCTCACTGATACACCGGGCGGGCTCTAGCCCAAGTTCGTCACAGAAGGGCCGGAAAATCGGCTAAGCCCTTAAGAATCAGCTCAGGCGATTGCCGAGTCTACACTACATTCGCGATTCTGTTGGAACCGATCCGGGAGGGTCAACCGGAGTTGCTGCAACAACGA
>DATDGT010000337.1:0-17708 GCA_036521975.1 Bryobacteraceae bacterium | reverse complement strand
TGGACTGCGGAAACGCACAAGAGGGTCAGTCTACACTACATCGCGTTTTTCAAAAGCGGCTATTGGGAACACGTCACTTGCCCTCACCGCAAGTCCAAAAAATCTCAGAATCGACGGTCGCGTGACGAACTTGGGTTAGTCTCGGGCAAAGAAAAACAGACGTTGTGCATCTCCTGCCGGCTAAACCGCACAATTCCGGATTTATCCGTTCCCGGAAATGAGGAGCTATGGCGCCGGATTGAGCACGCAAAGCGCCGTCTGATTTCGTCTTTGTTAGCTATGGGACTCCCGGTTTTCTCGCGCGCGCTGGAAGATCCGGAGCACGGACTGGCTTTCGACCTTTTGCATTCGCTACCGAGTGGCCCGCGCGTGATGACCGGCCATAGTAATGGCCTGATCACACTCAACATCGAAGAGGCCGACGATGCCACCAGGGAGCGGGTTCGCGAAGAGATGCACGAGCCCTATCGGACCTTGCTCGGTCACCTCCGCCACGAGATCGGCCATTACTATTGGGACCGGCTTGTGAAAGGCGCTGCGTGGCTCAATCTTTTTCGCGAGTTATTCGGCGATGAACGCGAGGATTACGCCGCCGCGTTGCAGCGCTACCATTCTCAAGGCCCGCGGGCCGATTGGATGCTACGCTACGTAAGCGCCTACGCGAGCGCCCACCCCTGGGAAGATTGGGCTGAAAGTTGGGCGCACTACCTGCACATTGTAGATACCACGGATACCATCCTGAGTTTCGGGTTGGATCTGGAACACGCAGAGATCGAAGTCGAGCCGTTCACGCCCGAGGATCTTTTCCGGCCCGGCGAACCCGGAGCCGAACGGTTTTTGGATTTCATCAACTCCTGGACGCGGCTTTCCAGTGTAATGAACGAGGTGTCGCGGAGCATGGGCTTCCCCGATTTCTACCCGTTCGTGCTCTCCTCGAGCGTCGTCGCCAAACTGCATTTGATCCACATGGTGGTAGCGGAGGCGAGCGTCAACCGCGAAACCCGGGGCTCCATTGAAGAGGCGTGGAGGGCGGACTTTAGTCCGCGCGGGACTTAAGTCCCGCTGGGGATTCGGAAGCGGCGCTGAAGCGCCGCGCGGGCTGAAGCCCGCCCTCCCTTTATACTTCGACGGCTTCGTGTGCTACCACGGCATGTGGAGCAAAGGGTTCCGCAACCTCCTCGGTGACGACCGAGAACTTCTGGAGCCCTGAGGTTCCGAACGAAGTGGTAATAGCGACGTCGGCGGCATCGCGGCCCGTCGCCATCAGGACGCGCCCGATGCGGCGGCGATTATGACGCGCGTCGAAAGTCCACCATCGTCCTCCACTGTTACCAGAGCCAAGATAGGCTTCAAACCACGCGCTGAAGTCCATGGGATCCGGCGTCGGGGGAACGCCAATATCCCCCAGGTAGCCGGTAGCGTAACGCGCGGGAATGTGCATTGCCCGGCACAACGCAATCGCCAAGTGCTGAAAATCTCTACACACGCCCTGCCTTTCGACGGACACCTCTAGCGCGGTTTTGGTCGAGCGGGCAAACTGATACCCGAAGGTGACGTGTTGGTGGACCCAGTCGCAGATCGCTTGGACCCTGGCCCATCCGGGCGAAATGTGACCGAATAAATCCCAGGCCAGATTGGAAAGCCGGTCGACCTCGCAATATCTACTGGCCAGCAAAAATTGCAGCGTATCCGTGGACAAACGCTCTACGGGAATTTGCCCAGCCCTCAGATCTACCGGGTCTGGATTTCCCGTATCGCGGATGAGCGTCGAATTCCACAAGCGGAGCGGGCCCTGCGGCGCCAAGATGCGCGTGCAGCGGTTCCCGAAGCTGTCGAAGTAGATTTGCCGTGGAACTTCCGGTGATAATCGAAGATCATCCGGTTCAACCAGATCAGCCGTCCGGGAGGGATGCACGTTGAGAACGGCAATCAGCGCCACAGATTGGGGCATTTGTAGTTCGATATCGTAACCAAGTCGAATCATCATAAGAGTCTCGCGAGGCAACGCAGAATCGCGAATCACCCATGCGCCTGCACATGACAGGCCATCGGGCGGCATGCCGCGGGATCATCGTTGACCGCTCCCTGGCGGTCGCGGCTCGGAATCGATGCTTCCGAGCCGTGCGCCTGAGCAAGGGGTGTCCCGGAGCCGTTGAGAACGGTGAAACCAACCGCTCCCTAACCCGGCAGAGCCGGAACCAAACAGGTAAGGACGTCTCTAGCTCTCGCGAAGATTTCGGATGGATGAGATAAGAGCTTTGCGAACTTTGCGTCTCCTGCGAGAGCGTCTTCGAGAACCTCCCTCTGACAGCCCCTAGGGTCGGGGACGCTCGCGGCGTCTGTTAAAAGGGTAGGCCCCCTGTCCGCGAATCCCGGAGATGACAGGCGCTACCGGGCTAAGAAAATCTCTCGCAAAGACGCAAAGTCTGCAAAGACCCCTCGGCCACACCACACACATTGACCATTCCCGACCATTCATGTTTGAGACACTGGCGAATTAAAATGCTTTTGCGACTCATCGGCGCGCAAAAGTTCGACATCCTCGCACTAACGGTCGCGGCTCAGAATCCAGGCTTCGGATCGCGTTTACTCCACAGGCTCCAGGTCGACCGCGACCTCTACGGTGTGGTCCTTGCCGCCCAGAATGACGCCCCGTACGGGGCTCACGTCTCCGTAATCGCGGCCCCAGGCCAGCGTCACGTGGCTTCGAGAGGGGACGACGTTGTTGGTGGGATCGACGTCCAGCCAACCCGCCCCCGGGCAGTACACGGAAACCCACGCGTGCGAAGCGTCGGCGCCCACCAGCCGCGGGCGCCCGGGCGGCGGATAGGTTCGCAAGTAACCACTGATGTAGCGCGCTGGAAGTTGCAGTGATCGAAGGCACGCAATCTGTAAGTGGGCAAAATCCTGGCAAACGCCTCTGCGCTTGCGCAGTACTTCCTCCGGGGGCGTTCGCACATTGGTTGCCTTGGAGTCGAAACGGAAATCCTTATAGATGCGGGCGGTGAGATCCAGAAGCGCCTCCGTCAAAGGACGCGAGGGAGGGAATGAAGAGGACGCATACGCCGCGAATTCGCGGCTCGTCCGGACGCGCGGAGAGTCAAACGCAAACTGGTAGGCTTCCACGACCTCCGGATTCAGATCGCGCGGCATGGACGACGCGACTTCTTCCCACGGAGGGGACGCGGTGGGCCAGACAACTTCTTCGTGTTCTATGGTCACCGTGCTACGCGCGTCGACCTTCAGTTCCTGATGCGGCTCCTGAATCGTGAACAATCGAATGCGATTTCCGAAATAGTCGGTGCGCTCGCTCTCGGAGGCGGGCGGCGGGGTAATCGTCAGCTCGTGCGAAAGGCAATGGCGGTATTGGCCGGGCCGCGGCGTGAGACAAACCTCGTGATTGCCAAAAGAGACGGGATGCTTGTACTTGTATACCGTAAGGTGCTGGATCCGGTAAGTCATCCGCCTATCCTTATGGGGAGCGTGCGCGCATGCGCGAAATATGTGTTGGAAATGTTATCGCCCCAGGATGGCAACAGATTCTCTATAGACTCAAGGACCCGATCCAGCCTCAAGCGCTGTTCGGAGCCGGCCGGAGGTTCCTTCGCGCCTGGTAGCGGAAACTCGATCGTCTGAAGATCCACCATGCGGACGGATTCCAGGGCGCGCTGTATCGCGCTCAAATCTTCGGGCGAATGGCGCGGCAGCTTCTGATAAATGTCCACAAGATGGCTCAACTGAAAATCCAACGACCGGGGATTCGCGCCATCCGCCATCAACACATCCAGCACCGCGACGGGCTGCAAGGTTGTGAAGTAGCGGGAGCGATAGGTCATGGAGCTGTCGGCCACTTCAAGGAGGTAATCGAGCAACGGCCAGTCATCGGGGCCAAGAGGGGCCGTGATCTGGCGAAGCTCCGAGACAGAATACATCGCACGCTCCAGGCGCCTGCCCAGGCTCATGAACAGCCAACCGGCCCCGCGGGTAATGTTTTCCCGCTCCATTCCCGCAAAGGCGGAAAGCAGCTCCAGGCATCCATCCAACACGGCGGTGTACTCCGCGAACGTCATGTATTGTTCGGTTCTGGCGGATTCCGCCAACTCACCGATCAAGCGTGAAAAATCGGTGGAAAGCCTCTCGCGCACCTTTCCCCCCACGCGCTGCAATTCAGAGAGCGTGTCTACCAGACTGTCCCGCCGCTCAGGATCGGTCAGCAGGGAAACCAGCTCATGTTCCAGGTCGGCGTTGGTAACAGGGCGGTCTTCGGGAAGCGTGGATTTTGAATCCTCAGAGTGTTCAGAACTCAGACACTGATGCAAGCGCAGCAGACACGCGAGTTCGCTCCTGTTAGCCTGGCGGACTCGGGAAATCAGGCACCGCAGCAGGCGGGCGATGCATTGCGCTCGTTCGGCGTACCGGCCTAGCCAAAACAGGTTGTCGGCGGCCCGGCTCGGCAGATCCGTGCCGCCGCGCCGCAATTCCACAGGTTGCGTGCGCGGGCGCAACATGCTGAAGGTGCTGATCGGTCCATCCCACAAGACCCAGGCGTCCTTGCTGTGGCCTCCGCGCTGCATGGATACCACCGGCCCTTCGGCTCCCGCCACGCGCACCAGCCCTCCCGGCAGGGTCACCCAACCGGAGCCCGTATTGAGCACATACGTCCGCAACACCAGGCTGCGCGAGTACAACTGGCCGCGGTCCCACACGGGTGCGGTGGACAACGCCACCTGCTCCTGGGCGACGTATTCCCAGGGGCGCGCGCGCAACTTGCCGGCGACGTTTTGCTGTTCTGTTTTCGCCAGAGCGGCGCCGAAGATGGGCTCCATTCCCCGGCGCGGAAACGCGGGCTTCACCACCACTCCGCTCAAGTGATCCAGGACCCACTTCAGAGCCGTTTCCTGACCGCACCACCAGGTAGCTACTGACGGCAGCTTCAGCGGCTCGGCCAATAGCTTCACGGATAAGCCCGGCAGAAATGGCATAATCGCGGCAGTTTCAATCACGCCACTTCCCAGGGAATTGGCGACCGCCACGTTGCCCGCCGCGATGGAATCCACCAGACCGGCCACGCCCAGGAACGATTCTCCGCGCAATTCCAGGGGATCGCAAAAGCTGTCGTCCACGCGGCGCAGGATCACATCCACCGGACGCAGACCCTCCACCGTCTTGAGAAACACTCTGCGGTCTCGAACCGTCAGATCCGCGCCTTCGACCAGCGTGAAGCCCAGATAACGAGCCAGGTACGAGTGTTCGAAGTAAGTTTCGTTATGGGGGCCCGGCGTCAACAGTACGACCTGTGGATGGTCCGATCTGGCCAGGCTCATCAGCGCTTCGCGTTGCGAGCGAAAGAAAGAGGCGAGGCGGAGGACGTTTGAATGAGCGAAAATCTCGGGCAATACATCCGATACCAAGATCCGGTTCTCCAGAGCATAACCGGCGCCCGAGGGCGCCTGCGTGCGATCCGCCAGCACCCACCACTGGCCATCCGGGGAGCGCGCCAAATCCACCGCCAGCAGGTGCAAAGCGGCATGTTTCGGGACCGGAATTCCCGATAAAGGCCGCAAGAACGCGGGATTCGCGAACAGCAGCGCGGCCGGCAAGTCGCCATTGTCGATCAGACGGCGTGGGCCATAAATATCCTCGAGCAGCATGCTGAGCAACCGGGCCCGCTGAATGGTGCCGGCTTCGATGTAACGCCATTCTTCCGGAGTTATAAGAAGTGGCACAGGGTCGATGGACCAGGGCCGCTTGGCGCCCTGAGGATCGGTGTAGACGTTATAGGTAACGCCGTTTTCAAGAATGCGGCGTTCCGCGCGCTGCCAGCGCCGCTTCAACTCCTCGGAGCCGAGCGCCTGCAGCGAGTCGATGAAAGGCGCCCAGTATGGACGGAGGTTAGCGCCATCGAGCGCCATTTCGTTATAAACCAACGCGTCAGAAAAAGGAATCTGGAGCACGTCGGCAATCATGGCCGGTAACAGGGTGACAAAGGTAGGGGCGCGATCTCGTTACACGCTATGTCCAACGTTTACCATATCGCAACCCTGAGCGTCCAGATCGTGCAAATCGGTGATCCGTCCGTAGCGCGATTGCAAGGAAGCGGTTTGCTACTGCTGCACCGTAATCAGGACGCCGCTTTGCGTGCTCTGGCCGTTATAGGTCGTCGTCAGCGGCTGGTCTCCATTACCTACCGAAGAGGGCACGGTCACGTTGATCTGGAACAATCCCGCGAACGTCACCGTCGCCGTCACCCCGCCGATGGTCACATCCGGCATCGGAGATAAAGTCCCTCCCTGCGATTCCGATCCGCTTACCACCGCTTGAGAAGTGGGCCCGAAGCCGTTGGCATAAAGCTCCACCGTCTCTCCGGGCTGCGCCGCCGTCGAGGAGCCGGGATACAAACTGGCTGGTCCAATCAAGCTTCCATTGGCGTGTAGGGCAGCGACATACCCCGTGCCGCTATAGACGAAAAAAGACGGCGAGGTGGACTGCGCCTGCGCGTTGAACGTCGCGCTTCCGCTTCCGTTATTCGTGACCACCACCGGCACTGTGCCTGAAGGCAGCGCATCCGGCGGAGTGAGAATGTTCACCTGGGTGGGACTGATGTAATAAACGTAAGCGGCCTTGCCGTTCACCGTGACGCTCACGCCGTCCAGTTGAGTGGGCAATTGGTTGTTCACGAAATCCGAAGCCTGCCAGATGCGCGAATCCCCCGCCGGTGCAAGAGCCGATCCGTCGATCTCCACCCAGGTATTGGGCGCGATGGCGGAAGCGCCTCCCTCGGCATTTTCAACGGAAGAGATTTTCAGCCCCGAGACGGCGGGATTCAACCCGCTCTGAATCGCCATCACCGATCTCTGAGTCGCAATGGCCAGCCCGGCTACCGAGTTGCCGTTCCAGTCTGTCACGTCAAATGCCGTTGGATCCGGACTGGAGGAAAAATAGACCGGAGCCTGAAATGTGCCGTCGCCATTGCCGAGCAAATACGCGGACTCGGCGGCCGCGGCGATGACATCCGGAATTCCGTCGCCATTCACATCCGCGATGGCGAGCGCCGTATCTTGGTACTGAATCGTCGTAATCGCCGGCGACTGGCGGAAAGTCCCGTCGCCGTTGCCCAGGAAAACTACAACGCTGGGCGTAAGATTCGTGGATTCCACCACCGCTACCAAGTCGAGTTTGCCGTCCCGATTCACATCCGCCGCGGCAAGCGACACGGGCGTGCCCGCCGGCGAGCCCACCTGAATCGGGGCCGCGTTCTTGAATGTGCCATCGCCGTTGCCCAGCAGAATCTGCAGCGCGCCCGCAGTGAAATAGTTGAAGGATGCCCCGCCCACGGCCGCCGCGATGTCCAGCTTGCCGTCTCCGTTAAAATCGCCCTTGGCCATGCCTAGTACGGAGAAATTTCCCACGGGATAATTCACCGCGGGACGCAGCGTACCGTCGCCATTGCCCAGCAACACCGAGACTCCGCCGCCGCCCGAGCCGCTTGCCGGAGTCTGGAAACCGGCCGCCACATCCGGCTTCCCATCACCGTTGAAATCGCCTGTGACCACGCCGCTGGTCCCAAAGGCGGCATCGCCGGGGGGGGCCTCCGATCGCGTAGCTTGTCTGGGCGCCCAGCGTTCCATCGCCATTGCCCAGCGCTACGTCGACCGTGCCTCCGGTTGCGGATGAGCTGTTGGCCGCCGCCGCCGCGATGGCATCGTTGTGCCCGTCGCCTCTCAAATCGGCCAGCGCGACCGCCACGGCCTGCGAGCCCGATTCCAGACTGTAACTCACAGGAGCGGCAAACTCCGCGCCGGGCTTGCGGATGAGCACCGTTAGCGTCCCATTGGCCGCCACCATATCCGGGTAACCGTCGCCGTTCAGATCGGCCGCGGCCACGCCCGAAACGGAAGCGGTCAAAGGATGCACCTGCGGAGCGGCCGCCTGCCCGTTGGGAAGCACCGGCATCAAGACCAAATCGTAAGAGACACCGTCCACTGTCGCGACCATCGCGCCGCTGGAGGTGGGAAATAGCGCGAAATATTCAGGCATATCGCCGGCCACGTATTCCACGGGCGCCTGGAAGCTGCCATCGCCGTTGCCGAAAAGAAATGAGATGGTATCGAGTTGGGCCGCGGCGATGAGGTCGGGCTTGCCATCGCCGTTCAGGTCCATCGATGCCAGGTAGGTGGTGGTTGTGCCTCCGGTCGGATAAGTGATGGGCGCCTGGAATGTGCCGTCGCCCTTGCCTAAAAGAATGGAAACCGTAGAATTCCGGGGGCACCCGGCCGTACCCGCCAACATGTAAGCCACAGGGGATTGAAATGTACCGTCCCCTTTACCCAGCAGCACGGATATGCTGCCCACGGTCAAATCCGCTACTGCAAGATCGATCTTGCCATCGCCATTGAAATCGGCGGCATACATGGAGACGGGCGTCTGGCCCGCATTCGCCGTGGGCCCGGCGGTGAACGTGCCATCGCCCTTTCCCAGGAAAATGGCGACATTTCCGCCTGTATTCGTGTCGGTATTGCCGAAATTGCTGACCGCCAGATCCAGGTTCCCGTCGCCGTTGAAATCGGTGGCGATCACATGGCTGGCAGTGGGGCCGACAGTATATTGTCCGGTGGTCTGCACTGTCCCCGTGGAGCTGGCAATCGCCGTCTTAAGCGTGGTTTGAGAGGTATAGGCGACCAGGGTATTTCCGTTTGCCAGCGCCGCCAGAGTCACCGCCTGCGACCCTAGAAGCGCCGCTGCCGCACCGCCGGCCGCCGCCGGACGCAGCGCCGCGCCCTAGTCCGCCGAGATAAGCGCGTTGATGAGTAACCCGATTGCGTCACCGCAATCGCTGAGTTCGACTAATTCGGTCCCGTCACTGAAGATGTAGTGAACATAAGTGCAACCGAAAGCGCCCACGACGTACTCCTTGCGTACCAGGTACAGGCCGAGGCCGGGTCCAACCTCGGCAATCGGCTGGGAAAGGTCCGGATCACTGGGGCCTAACTGCTGTGCCACGCACGCGGGCGCCAGCAGCATCGCGCAAGCGCCGAAAAGCAGAATGGAACGCAGCATCGGAGATCCTCCGTTTGGCGCATGGAACGGTTGCGCCGAATCGAACCGTCTAGTATAGTTGACCTCGGGAGGTTGGCCCATGCGCATCACGTTAGCCGCCGTTGCGACCGCTCTTTTTGCCCTATCCACGGTCCCCCACGCCCGGCTCGCGACGAATTCGACTCGACTACTCTCCATCGAGGAGTTGTCCGAAACCGGAGACATGTGCGAACGTCCGGACAGCGTGGCCAAGCGAGCCGCTCTGCCCCAGGAGAATCTATTTGCCGCGTTCGACGTGTCCCCGGTGTACGCCCAGGACAACGGCGGGACCGTGGATGTAACGCGTCCGCCTGTCCGCGATATCCGCGATACGGCTCCGGTCTATAGCTCAGTTGGGGTCGACGTTCAACACGACGAGGTTTTCCTTCAGGACAGCAATACCTGGAGCATTCGAGTATTCAGCCGCCTGGACAACGCCAAGCCGGGAACTCCTCCTACCGAAGCCCGGCGCGTCATCGGCGGCGATAAAAGCGACGTGCAGTTCAATAGCTGCGTTTTCATCGATCCGGCCAGCGGCGACGTGTATTCGGTGGAAAACGACATTGGCGATGTCATTGTGACGTTCAATCACGACGACACGGGAAATGTCGAACCGAAAACCAAGCTGAAGGTCACTCATCGAGCCTTCGCCATGGCCATCGACAACGAGGCCCAGGAGATGTTCGTGTCGGTGCAATACCCTCCGCAAGTGGCGGTTTATCGCAAAGGCGCCTCGGGGAATGAGAAACCCAAGCGTTTGCTGATCGGCGATAAAACCCGGCTCTCGGATGCTCACGGCTTGGCTATCGATACGAAGAACAAGCTGCTCTTCATCGACAATTGGGGCAATATCAGCGATTACCGCGTGGCGGGCTCCGGCCGCTACGAGCCTCCCTCGATCACGGTGTACCGGCTGGACGCCGACGGCGACACCGCTCCTTTGCGCGTGATTCAAGGGTCCAAGACTACGCTCGATTGGCCTGGCGCGATATCCGTGAATTCGGATACAGGGGATTTGTATGTAGCCAACGACATGGGCCAGTCGATCGTGGCGTTTCACGGCACAGACAATGGAGATGTGGCGCCCACGCGCGTTATCAAAGGACCGAAAACCGCCCTGACGTATCCAACGGGCGTTTTTGTGGACGCCAAGAACAAGGAAGTTTGGGCGACGAACCTGGGCAACGCCACTGCCACCGTGTATCCGGTGATGGCCAATGGAGACGTTCCTCCTTTGCGCATCATCCGCAGCGCGGAGGAAGGCAAGCAGTCCTTGCGATTCGGAAAGACCCAGGCGCTGGTTTACGATCCGATTCGGGAACAGATCCTGGTGCCGAATTGAGTGAACCATCCGCAGATTGCGGCCTTCGCCAGGTTGGCGGGGGAAAATGCACCGCCCGTAAGAGCTATAGAAGGGCAGAAAACTTTGATCAGCCGGACTATGCACGGGTTCGGATTCGACTCCCTCCACGATGAGATCTGCGTCAGCAGTCCTCTGACGCAGGCGATTCTGAGCTTCCGTGGAGGCGCGAACGGAGAGGAAGCGCCGCTGCGCGTCATTCAAGGGCCGCACACGCAGATAGAGGGCACCGCCGGCGGCGGCAACGATCGGGTGAGCGTGGACCCCGCGAACAATGAGATTTACATCCCCGTGGTCCCCGATTCGATTCTCGTATTCGACCGGGCGGCCAGTGGAGATATCGCGCCCAAGCGCGTTCTCCACGGGCCGGATACGCAAATCCGCGGGATGGCGTCGGTGGCGGTGGATCCGGTGCACAATGTTCTGGTCGCGAACAGCGGCGGTTCGCTGCTGATTTTTGATCGCACCGCCAGCGGCAATACCAAGCCCAAGGCGGTGATTCGCGGACCAAAGAGCGGCGTGGCCAACATCAGCTCCTTCCAAATCTATGCGCCCAAGGGATGGATCATCGCGGGGGCCCAGGGAGGCGCTATCGGAGCATGGAGCGTGGAAGATAACGGCGATATTCCCCCGCGCTGGAAAATTCCCGTGCAGCAGCTCACCGGCTATGTCGCGAGCGGCATCGCTCTAGATCCGGCGCATAAGGAGATGATTCTGAGCGCGGCGGGCCAGCGAGTGCGTCCGCCCAGCGGCATCGCCAACACGGTGATCACGTTTTCCTGGCCGGAGATTTTTTGACCGAAGTTAACCCTCGCGTCAATTACGATGATATTGCCGCTACCTATGATGCACGTTACACAAGCGGTGTCGGACAAGGCCAACACACTGTTCCAGTTGCCCTTCGGCAATTATTACGGCCCGGCATAACGAATCGTGTCCTGGAAGTCGGATGCGGCACGGGGTTTTGGTTAAGCTCTTTTCACGGGACTCATGACGTTTGCGGGCTAGATCTATCGCCGGGGATGCTGAGCAAAGCGAAGGCAAAGCACAACAGGCTGGTCTGCGGCACAGCCGAGCAACTTCCATTTCCCGCCAACAGCTTCGATCTTATCTATTGCGTGAATGCATTCCACCATTTTGTGGAGAAGGAAATCTTTATCGGCGAGGCTACCCGGCTGCTCCGCAACAACGGAATATTAGCCCTCATCGCTAGGGACCCCCATGGCCAGACTGATACGTGGTACACCTATGACTACTTTCCAGGTACACGCGATGTCGATCTCCGCCGTTTTCCGCCGGTACCGCGGATTGCCGAATGGATGAAAAAGGCCGGCCTATCCGACGTAAGTAGCTGCGTGGTGGAACGTCTTCTCAACCATCAGTATGGCCGCGGCGTCCTGAATCACTCGGTTCTGCAAAAGAATGGCACGTCGCAGTTAATCCTGTTGAGTGATGAAGCGTATGCTACAGGTTTTGCCCAACTGAAGCAGGACCTGGATGAAGCCGAAGCGCAAGGCCGGATGTTGCAGTTCCGATCGGACGTTTCGCTTGTAATGGTGACCGGTAGAAACCCTAGGGCGTCGTCCGTCCGTTCGGGGGCTCCTTTCCCGCAGAAATCATCGATTATTCGAATTGAAACACGCGAAGAAATTGGATCGTGCTAAATTCGTATCCCGATGGACCCCAATAATTTCAAACACGAGCATTCGCGCATCCTGCGGCCGATGTATGCCCGGCAGTGGCTGCTTGGCCCGACCCCTTGCCACGCCATGCCGGAGGATGGAATGCCGCCCAGCGTCGCGTATCATCTCATCCATGACGAGCTGATTATGGATGGCAGCTCGCGCTTCAACCTCGCGACTTTCTGCGGCACGTGGATGGAACCAGAGGCCGTCCGGCTGATGTCGGAAACTTTCGACAAGAACATGATCGACAAGGACGAGTACCCACAGACGGCGGAGATCGAAATGCGCTGCGTTCACATGCTAGCGGAGCTGTGGCACGCGCCGGATGCCGATGCGGCTCCAGGAACGTCCACCATCGGGTCGAGCGAAGCCTGCATGCTAGGCGGTATGGCGCTGAAGTGGCGCTGGCGCGAGAAGATGCAACAAGCCGGAAAGCCAACGGATCGGCCCAATCTGGTGCTGGGCACGAACACGCAAGTATGCTGGCACAAATTCGTCCGCTATTGGGATATCGAAGAGCGCGCCGTTCCGCTTGAAGGAGATCGCTTCACAACCGATCCGGAGCGCGCCGCAGCCCTGTGCGATGAGAACACGATCGGCGTGGTCGCGGTTCTGGGCAGCACCTTCACCGGCGATTACGAGGATGTGGAAGCCCTCGGCGCCGCGCTGGACCGGCTTCAGGAGAAAACTGGTCTCGACATTCCTATTCACGTGGATGGAGCGAGCGGCGCTTTCGTAGCGCCCTTCCTGCAGCCGCAGATTCGTTGGGATTTCCGGCTGCCGCGGGTTAAGTCAATTAACACGTCGGGGCACAAGTACGGATTGGTTTATCCGGGCGTGGGCTGGGTTGTTTGGCGTGAACCGGCGGACCTGCACCCCGGTTTGGTATTCCACGTCGATTATCTGGGCGGCTCCATGCCCACCCTGGCGATCAACTTCTCCCGGCCCGCGAGTCAGGTGGTGGCTCAATACTACAACTTGATCCGGCTGGGAAAGACGGGCTACCAAGCCATTCATCAGGCGTGCCAGGATGTGGCCGGATACCTGGCGCGGCAAATCGAAGCAATCGGCCCGTTCGAACTCGTGAGTCAAGGCACGGACCTTCCCGTGCTTGCGTGGAAGCTGAAGTATGACGCCCACTGGTCCCTGTACGATTTGGCCGACCGGCTGCGCGACCGGGGCTGGCAGGTCCCGGCGTACCGCATGCCCGCGAATCGCGAAGATCTGGTGGTGCAGCGGGCGGTGATCCGCAACGGATTCACGCGCGATCTGGCCGATCTTCTCGTGAGGGACATTCGCCGTCATCTGGATTGGTTCGCTTCCCAACCCGGGCTCAGGCCAAAGTTATCTGGCGCGGCGTTCCATCATTAGAATTACATTAGGGCCTCGTCGCAGAATGGACCAGCTTCCAGACGAACGGCATACGCTTCGCCGCGCCCGCTGGATGGGCGGCGCCTGGTGAACGGCGTGTTCCGCGAGGTGACCGCGAGCGCGTTGCTGGCGGCTGCCGCGCTATTTCCGATTGTCGATCCGCTCGGGAACACTCCTATCTTCCTTTCGCTCACGCGCGGCCTTTCGGAGCGAGGGCAGGCCAAACTCGCGCGGAGAATCGCAGTGAACAGCCTCGTCCTGCTGATCGTATCGATTTTCATCGGCACGAACATACTCGGGTTTTTCGGCATTTCGCTTCCGGTGGTGCAAGTGGGGGGCGGGCTATTGGTAGTTTCGACTGGGTGGACACTGCTTCGCCGTTCCGACGACGAAGGGACAGAGGAAGTTAAAAAGCCCTGCAACGAAGCGAACTACATGCGGCAGGCCTTTTATCCCTTGACACTGCCGTTGACGGTCGGCCCCGGTTCGATCGCGGCCGCGATCACCGTGGGAGCAAACCGGCGGGAAGGAACCGGATGGCACTGGCCGCTGAGCGTGGGGCTGGTAATCGGGGCCGTTGGGATCGCCATATCGGTCTACTTGTGCTACCGTTTCGCCGAGCGGATCGCGAAAGCCCTCGGCGAGGCGGCGATGAATGTCATCCTCCGTCTGTCCGCCTTCATTCTGGTGTGCATCGGCGTCCAAATCGCGTGGAACGGCTTGAGCGCTCTGCTTCGCTCGGCGCTGAGCCGCTGAAGATTTCTGATACGGGGCGACGGATTTATTTCCCCTCTTTATTGGTCCCTGGGGCATTGGTCCCCGGGGCCGGCTGACTCTTGGTTCCATTCTGAGAACCCGGCGCCGGTGTTTGAGCCGCCGGCTGCCGGTCGACTCGGATTGTCACGAATGTAGCGGTCTTGGGATCGGCGTCGCTGGCCGCGATCAGTTGAACGCTGACCGGCGGATTCACCTGCGCACTCGTCCACTCCTGGTCTGGCATCGTCGTAACGATGCCGGTTTCGGGATCCACACGTACCAGACCTTTATCGATCGCGGCGGTTGTATCGGCCTTCTCCAGGCGCCAATGCACCGCCACGTTATCCGGCGCCGATGCTGCACCCGCGAACCGTATGCTCTTGCCGACGGCTACGGTGTAAGTCCCGTCGGCATTCTTGGTAAGGCCGTCCTGGTTAGGAACCGCGGTGACCGTGACTTTATTCTCTACCCAGAATCGCGCGGCATATTCGGTGATTCCCGCTAAGCCGAACGCCGCGATGAACAAGCCGGCAGCGATGGCGAAATTCCGTTTGAAAAGCGGAATGCCCGCGCCTTTATCCGTGGTGAGGAACTTCCAAAGATCGACCAATTGGACGCCGACGGCGCCCGCCAGCAGACCGCCCACCACCCTATTAATCGAGCCGAATTGCGCCTCTTCCTGAATCGAAAGCGGAAAGAAGAAGATGCCCAACCCGGCGCCGATCACGCCTCCGCAAGCGCCGCAAAGAATGAAGCGCCCAAACAATCCCCAGCTATCGGCACCGGCCGTCTCCGCCGCCTGCCAGGCCAGAAATGCCGCGACTCCCATAAAGACCAGATCCCACAGCCCGGAATAATAAAGGCCGCCCTGAATTTCGTCCAATTTCAAGACGTGATTCTGACGCAACACGACGGATAGAGCAACGGCCGCCAGAACAATCCCGATAGCGACCCAATATCTTGGAGCCATAGCTGCCGGATTTTATCATAAATGCCAGGACAGCTTTTAGCATCAAGCCGCAACGGGTGCTAGGGCGTCGTCCGTCCGTTCGAGGGCTCCTTCCGCGCCGCCAGGCCCCCGATCAGGCCCTCGATGAGGTCGAAGTACTGCTTCAGGTGCGCCTCGCGGCACCAGAGCCGGAGAAATGCCTGATAGCCCTTCTCGCCCAAGTCCGATCGCAGCGCCGGCGAGCCGGCGATTCGGGCTAGCGCCGCGAGCAGTTCTTCATCGGTGCGATAAATGAAACCGCCGCCGCTGTCTTCGATAATCTCCGGCAGCGCGCCCAGATCGCGCACCACCACGGGGGTCTTGCGCGCGAACGCCTCTACACTGGTCAGGCCGAAGGTCTCGTAGGTGATGGAGGGGATGATGACAGCCAGCGCATGATAATACAGCGGCCCAAGCCGATCCTGCCTCAGAGGTCCCAGGAACTTGATACGAGGCCCCGAGTTGAGCGATCGATTGGCGGCCATGGCGCGCAGTTGCGGCTCATAAGTTCCCGTGCCCGCCACCAGCAGATCGTATGGCCCCACGCGATCCCCCACGCGATCCCAAAGTTCGATTAAAGTTTGAAGGCCCTTAATCAGCTCCAACCGTCCGACGAACAGAAAATAGGGCTCAGCCTGAGGCCGCGGAGCAGGGTTGCTCCATTCTTCATCCACGCGATCGATGAAATTCGGGAGCTGCGCCACCGGCCGCGGAAAGCCTCTTTCGGCGTGCATGCGGGCGGTGAAGCGGCTGGGCGCCACGAACTGGTCTACATGCTTCGACATGCGCTGCAGCAGACCGGTGTAGCGCCAAAGCTGCGGTGGGCGCTTGTGAATCAGTGTGCATCGCAGGCATTGGGGTTGGCGGCACGGCTCGCGATTAAACTTCCATAAAACGTGCGTCGGGCAGATGAGCCAATGTTCGTGCGTGGTGTACATCTTCACGGCGCGGCCGCTGGGCGGCTGGATCGAGAGAATCGTGGGTCCCAGCAGGGAAATGTTGTGAAAATGAATCACGTCATATGGACGCGATTGGAGCACTTCTCCGATGGTTTTGCCCTTCAGCGCGGGATGCCCCGTTTGCTGCGTCAGCAAGGGAGACAGCCGGCCGAAAGGGCTGCGCAGTTCGTGCCGGATCACATGGGGATGTTCGGCGAATTCCACCGGGGGCGCGGCGGGATGTAGAAGATGGTAAGAATCCACGCAGTGGACCACGTCCACATGGTGTCCAGTGTCGCCGAGCGCATGCGCGAGCCGGTACAACTGCATCGCATCGCCGCCGAAGCCGTAGGGCGGATAGAACGTGGTGAGGTGCAGGAAATTCAACGGCGACTCATGCTGGAGGCCGCGAGCGGGGACGGCGCCGCCGTTCCCGCCTCTCGACCAATTTCTCTCGGTGCTCCTCCACCGATTTCATAATCGCATTCATCTCCACGCGGTTGAAGCCGCCCGCCCGCTCAAGGCCGTGATCCGTCCGTAGGCTCGGGAGGTTCAGCAGACCGCTCCCGGCCTAGAGGCCGATGGGTATTTCGAGCTGGATACCCGAGCGGTCCTATCAACCCTTCTTCAACCCCGCTACCGCCTGCTCCAGGCCGCTGACGCGCTGAATCAGGTCGTCCAACTCCGAACTCCCGGCGCTGCCGGAGCCCGCTTCGGCGGGCGCCTTCGCTACCTGATCCACCGGCTCCTTGGGCTCCTTGACCGGCTCTTTTATATGCTCCTTCCGGTCCTTTACGTCTTTTTGATCTTTGTGGTCTTTGGGATCTTTGTGATCCTTGTTGTCCTTAGTCTCTTTCGGATCCTTGGGGTCTTTTTGGTCCTTTTGATCTTTCTGGTCCTTATGGTCCTTTTGGTCCTTTTGGTCTTTCTGATCTTTTTGGTCTTTGGGATCTTTGTGATCCTTGTTGTCCTTCTGATCCTTATGATCCTTGGGCTCTTTGTGATCTTTTATGTCTTTGGCGTCTTTCGGCTCCTTGGGCTGTTCCTTGGCGGCCGCTGTTACCTCTTTCAATTTGCCGGACGACGGGTCTCCTCCCAAAATTCCCATCAGGTCGCGAACTTTGAGTTCGCCGACTTTACCTTCCATGTCAATCGTCAGGTCCGGCCGTTGCTCCTGGCCGACGAACGGTTCATTTGCCATTGGGATCTCCTTTGTCTCGATTACCAACCAACTCTAATTTCCCGTAAGCAGCCTCGCCACGGCCTCGCTTATGGGTTGCCGCGCGATGCGTTCATAAAAGATAAATCCCGGAGAGGGATTTATCTCAAAACAGTAGTACTCACCGCTCTCCGTCCGGCGGAGATCGATGCCGGCAATCGCCAGGCCGCATGCCTTGGTTAGCCCAAGTTCGTCACAGAAGGGCCGGAAAATCGGCTAAGCCCTTAAGAATCAGCTCAGGCGATTGCCGAGTCTACACTACATTCGCGATTCTGTTGGAACCGATCCGGGAGGGTCAACCGGAGTTGCTGCAACA
>DATDGT010000336.1:0-17766 GCA_036521975.1 Bryobacteraceae bacterium | reverse complement strand
TATCCCACCGGTCTCAAACCGAACCGCCGACTCATCTCATCGCTCGCTCTCAAACCCGGCAAGATATTGCCGCGGTGGAACTACACCATTGCACCCAATCTGTGAGAATCTGTGGAAGTTAATTTTGCGTGGACCCTTAGTATCGCCTTGGAGGGAGCTTCGGCGTGGTGGCCAGGGCGCCTCTTCTTGGCGTATCATGATTTGTCATGATAACTTGGTTACAGAGCAAAGGAGAGAGCCGTTCTATGTCCGCCACCCGTGAAAAATTCGCCACTCAGGTAAATGCCGAAATTCTCCTCGCCGTTCGGGCGCTTGCCGAGAAGGAAGGCCGCCAAATCCAGGCCCTCGTGGACGAAGCCTTCGCCGATCTGATCGAGAAACGAAAGAGGGCCGCGCCCAGGGCGCACGTCATGGGCGTTTATCTCGCCAGCCACGAGAGATACGCTCCCCTATACAAGAAACTGGCTAAGTGACGGACTACCTCACCGTGGTGGAAGTGCTGGCCATTCACGCCGACCAGGTCGAACGCTATGGAGGCTCCCACGGCGTCCGGGATCCGGGCTTGCTCGAAGCCGCTCTGTTCCGGCCCCAGACCGGCTATTATGCCGATCTCATCGAGGAAGCAGCAGCCTTGTGGGAGAGCATGTCGCAGAACCATCCTTTCACCGACGGCAACAAGCGGACGGCCTTTGCAGCCACCTATACGTTCCTCGGCATCAATGGTGTTCGGCTGACCGCCGATGCTCAAGAGACATATGATTTCGTGGCCGGGCTCTATGAAAAAAACCAGTTTAACTTCGAACGGCTCGTCCCCTGGCTGCGGGAGCACGTCGAGCCGGAAAACCCGCGACGACCTCGCCGGACCAAGAGATAACGCAGCCGGGAGATTCGATCAAGACGACTTCGTTGCGGCAAGCCGTTTATCGCAGTCTATCCGCTGGCCCTACTGGGACCGGATCTATTTGGCGATCCCTTCACGACGGGTGGACCATCTCAGTTCGCGAGCATGTGAAGCACGACGATTCCCATAACCGCTGCCGAGGTCAGTGTAGCCCAACTGACAAGAATGGTCGCTAATGACGGGCGCATTGCGGGCACGTTGTGGTCAGGTGCCGCGAAAAGAGTTATACAGCCTGTGACCAGCACCGCAAACGGCAGCCCCAACAGCAGCACGAAGAGGGTCCAGCCTCGCGTCGAATACCACGTCACGATGTGCTGAGCGAAGAGAGCCAAATCATACTGTGGAGGGTCACCTTTAGCAACAAGCACGGAGCTCAAAAAGAGAGTTGCCGGAAAGAGCATCACAAGCTGCATGACCGCAGCCCGAGTTATGGTTGTGCGCATACAAGTACTTTACCATACAAAGTTCAAGCGGGCACAAAGAAACTTAGGAACAGCTTCCGAAATCCGATCTATGTAAGCCAGCGCCTAGCGCGCCTTACAACTGAAATTCGCCGCGTCGTTGGTCGAACCGGCGCCCTTGTACACCGCGACTTGCGGATAGGGGCATAGCGGCCGGGTCATATCCACCTGGCCATTGGTCACGTGGGAAGCGAGGATTTGATCCGGCGCCTGATTCTGTTCGCGCCAGCGCTCCAGGATGGCGATCTTGTTGAACTGATCCGTCCCTGCGCCGCCGCTGCAATGCATCATGCCGGGAATCATGAACAGCCGCATCCAGTCGTCTTGCTTGCCACCCATTTTGCCCACGACATTGTTGTAAAAGTTCACCGTGTTGCCGGGAGGGATCGCCTGATCCGCCCAGCCGTGATACAGCAGCAATTTTCCGCCGTGCTTCTTGAAGGGCGTCAGATCCGTGATGTGCGTATCGATTCCGGATTTGTCCGCCAACGCGAGATCGGAATCCAGATTGAAACGGTGCCAATCGTAATTGGCGTCCTGGTGGCCCAAGATGCGGATGCTGTCCCAGCCTAGGCCCGGAGCGGTGGGGAGGGAGCGCAGGCCGTTATATTGCAGCTCGCCGCCCGGCTCATATCCCGTCCAAACAATCTCGCCCTTGCCTGTTTTTACATCGGAATATTCCGTCTTCACCGTTGCCACCTGCGAAGCCGTCAGGCACTGGTCGTTATCCGCTCCTTTGCACAGAAGGCTTTCGGGATCGAAATGGCACTTGGTGGGATCGCCGATCAGACCATCCTTCACTCCGTCCAGAGCGTCGCACTGCGCCAGCACCGCGTTGTGCAGCGTCTCGATTTTGGCCGGGGAAAGAGCGCCGTCGGAATGCTTCATCAGCTCGATCGACCGCTCGACGCCGGCCGTGTGAAGGTAAATGTGCGGATTCGCGGGAGCCCCGGCCAGCACGCCGTCGAAATCGTCGGGGAACTTGGTAACTTCGATCAACGCCTGCCGCCCGCCCGTCGAGCACCCGTTCCAATAGGAATATTTCGGATCTTTTCCGTAGTACGCCTTGATCAACGCCTTCGACTCGACTGCCGTGAGGTGCACGGCGCGCCACGCGAAATCGGTGATCTTCTCCGGATGACCAAGAGCGAACATTCCATTGCCGCCCTCATGACCCGTGTCGGTCGCCGAAGTGGCATAGCCTTCGCGCAGAGCGTTCGGCATCTGGCTGAGGCCCTGGATGGTGCCCGCCCATCCGCCGTTGCCCATCATCTGGAACTTGCCGTTCCAATTTTCGGCGGGCATCCAGATCTCCATCTTGATCTCGGAATCGGCTGACGGTTTCAGCGTGGCCGCGATCCGGCAATGTGCCGGAAGAATCGGAGGAGCCGCCGCGCCGCGCCCTCCACGTCCGGTCTGCGCCGCGGCTGGCACCGCCCCCGCGGCGACCTTGCGCCACCGGCGCTGGCCCCGCCGCAACCAGCTCAACGGCGGTAAACACCATTTCCGCGGTCTGCATCGATTTCAGCTTCTCGCACGCGCTGTCGTTCAACGCCGCCGCCGGCGCCAAACTCCCTAAAGCAAGCAACAAACCCAAACTTGCACGCATATTCTGACTCCTGTTTCCTGGCTCCTGCTGCTCCGAAACCCCGCCCTCACGGGCGGGGCTGATGTCTTCTGCCTTACGGCATTTTGCAACTGAAATTCGCCGCATCGTTCGTGGATCCTGTTCCCTTGTATGCGGCCACCTGCGGATAGGGGCATAACGGACGCGTCATGTCGATATTGTTGCCGGTCACATGCGTTGCGACGATCACATCCGGCGCGCTGCTGGTTTCGCGCCACCGCTCCAGGATCGCCATTTTGTTGAACTGATCCGGTCCGGGACCGCCCTGGCAATGCTGCATTCCCGGCTCCATGAACAACCGCACCCAGTTGTCCTGTTTGCCGCCCATTTTCTTCAGGATGTCCTGGTAGTAATTGACCGTGTTCTCGGGCGAAATCGCGGTGTCGTTCCAGCCGTGATACAGCAGGAGCTTCCCGCCGCGATTCTTAAAAGCCGCAAAATCCGGCGGAGCGTTCACGTAGCCGAACTTCTCGTCGGCCGCCGCGGTATCGCGATCCAGATCGAACGTGTGCCAATCCCAGGTCGCGGCTTGATAGGTAGCGTATTGGAACGTCCCCTGCGAAAGCATCGCCGGAGGCTGCGCCGTGTTAAGAATCGTCTGCGCCCATTGATACTCGCTGCCCGGTTCTTTCCCTGGGAAAATCAGCTCGCCGCTCTTCTTCTTCGCGGGAGAATAAACCACTTTCACGGCTTCGATCTCCGTGGGCGTGAGGCAGTCGTTCGTGCTGCCCGCTTTGCAAGCGAGCACGGCCGGATCGAAATGGCATTTCCTGGGATCGTTCAGCAAGCCGTCCCTCACGCCATCCTGCGCATCGCAGGCCGCCAGCACCGCCTTATTCAGCGCGGTCAATTTCGCGGCGGAAACGGAATGCTGATCGTCTTTGCGGACGCCGGTTGCCACCATCATGTCCCACGCGTGCAGATGCGTCTGATAGTTGGCCGGCGCTCCCGCGATGACGGCGTCGAAATCTTCCGGATATTTCTGCGCCTCCATCAAGCCTTGCCGTCCGCCCGTGGAGCAGCCGTTCCAATACGAAAGCCTCGGCGCTTTGCCGTAAAACGCGGCGATCAACGCCTTGGATTTGAGGACCATCTCGTGATTGGCGCGATATGCGAAATCCACCAGTTTTTCCGGATGTCCCAAAGAGAACACCGGATCCCCGCCTTTGTGTCCGGTGTCGTTGGAGGCGGTCGCGTAGCCTTCGCGCAGCGCCTGCACCATGGCGTTGAAGGTGATCGTTCCGGCCCATCCGCCATTGCCCACGGCTTCGTATTTGTCATTCCAATTTTCGGCGGGCAGCCAGAGCTCCATCTCGATATGCGAATCGGATGAAGGGGTGAGCGTCAAAGCGACGCGGCAGTGCGCAGGTAGTATCGGCGGAGCGGCCTGCGCGGCGCCAGCGCCTCTGCCTCCTGCTCGACCTCCTGCTCGGCCTTCTGCTCCAGCGGGCGCGCCGGGGGCGACCGCCACGGGAGCCGGCGCGGCCGGGGGCGCCGGGGCCCGGTAAGGACCGGCCACCACCAATTCCGCGGCCGTAATCGTGGCATCCTGAATTTTCACCGAACTGAGTTTTTCGCAGGGAGTCTGCGCAAATGCGGCGGCCATGCCGCCAACGAACAGCAACGCGAAGCAACGCATCACAAGAACCTCCTCTAACGGAACTTCATGACAACCGCTCCCTGGCGGTCGCGGCTCGGAATGGACTCTTGTTTTAGAGCTGCTTACAGAGCCGCGACCGCAAGGGAGCGGCCAACTGACGAACTTGGGCCAACCCTCACGAAGTTATCATAAATCGCCGGGCCGCGGCGCACCGGCTTTTCCGTCGCTGTGCGATGTAATCAAGTGAGCGCCACCGCGGCTCGATTTCCCACCGATGTCGACAGGGCTTCCGCGGCGTATCGTACCTGCTCCGGCGTCATTTCAGGGAAGAACGGCATGCTCATGACGCGTTCGCAGGCCCGTTCGGTGTGCGGCAATGCACCCTGCTTGTAGCCCAGCGCGCTGTATGGCTTTTGCAGATGAACGGGCACAGGGTAGTGTATTGCAGTCTGGACCCCACGTTCCTCGAGGTCGACCCGGATCCGGTCGCGATGATCGACATATACGGGGAACAGGTGATAGACATTCTCGGATTCCGGATCGTCCTGAGGCAAATCGATATCGGCATCGTGCAGGAGCGCGCGGTAAAGACGGGCGTAGTCCTGTCGTTTGGCAGTCCACTCGTCCAGTCGCTTTAGTTTGATCCTCAGAACCGCGCCCTGGAAGCCATCCATCCTATAGTTGTAGCCAATACGATCGTGATAGTAACGACGGCTTTGGCCGTGATCGCGCATCGCTCTGGCAAACTCCGCCATACTATCGTCGTTCGTGGTAAGGGCGCCCCCTTCGCCGTAAGCGCCCAGGTTCTTACCCGGATAAAAACTAAATGCCGCCGCCAGGCCGAAACCACCTACCCGCCTGCCGCGATAACGAGCGCCGTGAGCCTGGCAAGCGTCCTCGATGACAGCGACGTTATGCGGGCGAGCGATCTCGAGAATGGAATCCAGATCCGCAGGTCTGCCATAAAGATGGACCGGAATGATCGCCTTCGTGCGCTCCGTGATGGCGGCCTCGACGAGCCTCGTGTCGATGTTGGCCGTCCTCGGATCGATATCTACCAGGACCGGCTTTGCGCCGGTATAGTAAATGGCCTCCACGGTAGCGACAAAGGTGTTCGCGGTGGTGATGACCTCGTCGCCAGGCTGGACATCTAAGGCTAACAGGGCCAGGTGAAGGGCACTGGTTCCGGAGTTCAACGCGACGCAGTGTTTCACCTCGCAATAAGAAGCAAATTCACCTTCGAACTTACTCACTTCTTCGCCAAGGATGAACGATGCATTTTGGCAAACCCGGTCCAGCGCAGCCGAAACTTCGTCTCGAATCGAGGCGTACTGGAGTTTGAGATCGAAATAAGGAACCTTCATGACACCAGCCTTCCCCGATGCACCTGCCGGTCGAGCGAGACGACTCCATTCCAGCGCCTCACTCCGAATTACCCTACTGTAGCGCGAAGCGCCGGGTTCATCATCCACTGCCTGAAGGGATTCTCATGCTGGACCGGCGTGGTGACAGAGCCTGGAAGCGCGTGAATACGAACCGCATGCCTCGCTGCCGTCAAGGGCGGGCCGCCGCAGGTGGCAACAGTGCCTCGCGCCCTTGCGGAAGGTGCTGATCGACGGCGTTCAGCATGAAGCCTACCCTGAAATAATCGCCCATGATCATCATGAGCTGGACTGTTCGCTGACGCCCGAAATGGCTCACCATCTTTTCCCAAAGTTCACTGCTGACCCGATGTTCGCGATACAGCGCGCGCCCGAAAGTGATCAGCGTCGCGTCTTTGTCGGATAGCGCCGCCACGTCCCTGTTGTATTTCACGACATCAATGACGGCTTGCTCCAAGCCCTGCCGCCGGCCCGCCAGCTCGTGGAAAGACCATTCATATTGTTGGTCGATCTCCCGCGCGATAATCAGCACCGCGAGCTGAAAGTAGCGAGCGCCCACTGGGCTCTTCTCACCGGACGGGATGCCCAGATCGAGCTCCCTCGGGCTGTAAACCGTGATGTGGGTCGGTCCCGGTCCTGGCGTAAAGTTGGTTCTCGCGGCGAGAAGACGCTGCCCCGCTTCGTCCAAGTCTGCCGCGGTGACCGGGGGCAGCCGCGAGAGTGTTACCGGGTTGATGTCTCGTGGCAGCGCCTTCTGGTCCTGAGGGGCCACCGGAAGCGCAGCAAGCAGCAGAACGCTCAATCGGATCATCTTCATAAAGTTACCTCCTCGACTTGACGTTACAAAATTCAGCCAAAATGCTCTCGCTAGTGTACAGTCTCCTGCACCGACCGGAACCGCACCCTGACGGTCACGGCTCTGTTTGGGGCTTCCCCGAATGTCCAGCCATTTCTTGGACACTATTTATTCGGCGAGGGACCCTTGCCCTGATTCGGCGCGCCTTTGTTGGCTCCCCGGCCCGGGCCATTCGCCTGCAATAGATGTGTCAACGTGTGGACATAGCGCAGCTTGCCGTTCTCGACGCGGAAGAGGTGGGTATCCGGCGCTCCGCTGCCCCCGCCGTTGGGCGAGCCAGCCCCGAAGGTGCAAAACGCCACCACGGCTCCGATGGTTTCATCGACCACGAAGTGCCGGTTGGCGATATTGACGCCGCTCGGCACGCCGACGTCGCAGGAATCATCGGGAGTCCCCCTACCGGTGTGCATTCCGCCCTCGGTGCGGTTGCAGGGGTAGCCCCACGGCACGAGATCTTTTTTCTGTTCCAAGAACGCATCGAGGTAAGCGTTGGCGGCGCCCTCCAGCGTAGCGCGAGTGTCGCGCTTGGCGGAGGGGACGACGTCCCAATCCTCTGAGGAAGAGTACTTGAGGTAGTTATCGACGTTAAACCCCCAGTAACCAGTGGTCGTCCACAGCATTTCAATTTCGGCAATCAACCCATGATTCACGCGTAGCCGCGTGCCCAACACATACGGTTCGGCCTTATCGGAGACGATCACTTCCGTGAAAGTCTGGCATGTCGCGGTGTCCAACAAGCTGCGCTGGTGGTCAATTTTCATCGGCTTTTTGATGAGACCGTCGTTAACGTTCATTGTCTTAAAGTTCTCGACGTAGCCCAAGCCCTTTGCAAGCGGCAAGCCGGCAGTGTCGCCCTTGGTTTGCGCGGCGATGTAGAGATTGACGGCGGCGTTGAGTCCCTCGCGCGTGCAGGAGATTTGTGCGTGACTAACCGCCGGGGCGAACAGGGCGCCTGCCAATGCGATCGATCTAAAAGTGAAGCGGTTCATCGAAAGACCTCCTCTTATTTACTCATGCCCTTGAACGCGTATTTATAGTAGCGTTGGCCGTTGTTGACCTCACCGAGAAACAGGTTCCCTTTCGAGTCGGCCGCGATGCCGTGGATGTGGAAGAATTCCCGGGCGTTGTGGCCGGCGTGCCCACCAACGCTGGAGACGATTTCCAACGTCTGGCGATTCAGGATTCGAATCGCTTTATTCGAGCCATCCACGACATAGAGGAACTTCTGTTCTTTGTCCGGCGAGACGGCGAATGCATGCACCGTTCCTTCGTTCTGAAGCGTGTTTCGCGCAATAAAGGCTTCCTTGACGAATGTTCCATCCAGTTTGAATACTTGAAGCCGGTTGTTGGAGCGGTCGGCCACGTACACCAGATCGTCGTTGGTGACCAGCACGGAATGAACGGGGTTGTTGAAACCTTCAGGCGGAGGTCCTTGCACGAGCTGCGCGCGCGGTGGAAACTTCAAATCATCGTCGGGCTTTTTGCCGTAGGCTCCCCAATGCCGCTTGTAGGCCCCGGTATCCGCATCGAAGACAATGACACGGTGATTGAAATATCCGTCAGCCACGAATAGCTCATTGGTCTTAGGGTAGACGAAGAGTCCGGCGGGTCCTCCCAGATTCGCGGTGTCGTTGCTGCCCCGATTCTTTCCCGCGTGGCCAATCTGCAGGAGGAGTTTGCCCTTGGTGGTGAACTTCAGGATGTGGTTATCTTCCTTCGCGCTGCCGCTTAACCAGACATTATCTTTGTGGTCGATGAAGATTCCGTGTTCGGAGGCGAACCACTCGTAGCCGGGCCCTGGCCCGCCCCATGCCTGAAGGAATTTTCCGTTCTTGTCGAATTCCAGAACCGGCGGCGCCGGAATGCAGCACTCGGCTTGGGGAGGATTTAAGGAGGCGGCTTTTTCGCCGTCGGGAATTGTGGCCGGCCGGTGAAAGACCCAGAGATTATCATGGGAATCGACGGCCACTCCGCCCACCTGCCCATTCACCCACTTGTTCGGCAACGGCTCCGACCAGAGAGGGTCCGGCTCGAACAGGGGCACCTGGGTGCGGTTTCCCTGCGCCAACGCCTTCCATTCGAGTAGCCCCGCTATCGCGAGGACAATGCCCGCGGCTGCCGGGAACATCCAAACTTTGCGCTGCATGCCGTTTCCCTCCTCGGATCGCCTGCCGGAGTCGCTTCGCGAGCGATTGTACCAGAAACGGGCGGGCTTCACTCGCGGTCGATGAAATAGCGATTGGAGGTATCGCAGACCGCGGTCAAAGCCCCGTCGTAACGAAACGGCTCATACGTGACGCTTTTATCCTGCGCCGGCGCACACGCAGCGCTAAACGCGGCGGCTCCGCCAGTCATCAAGCGTCGAGTGTACAAATCGGACGTGAAGCTTGTCCAATGGCGAAGCCAGGGGGGCCGTTCGCAAGGCACCCCTGACTTTTCTGGTTTCTAGAATTATTGGCCTAAATATCGGGCGATGACCAATTCGCCATTATTAGCGATTCCCAGCGTTACGATCTTTTGGTCGGCCGGCTGAACCGCCACGGCAAGGATTCCTTGCGAGCCCCCAACATTGTTGGTGACCGTCCCCCCGTTGCCGAAGGTGGTGTCGAGATTACCGGTCGAGGTTAGTCGCGCAAGGCCGTTCACGGTGCTGCCGCCGGTTCCAAATTTGGTCTGCTGCCCCGCTACTACGATCGCTCCGCTCGACTGCACTGCCATCGCGTTCGGTATAGCCTCGATGTCGGGAGTTTCGGGGCCGGAGAACTCGAAGCTTGGGTCGGCGAATGTGGTATCCGCCACACCAGTGTCGGAAAAGCGGAGAACCTGCGTGGAAGACTCATGGCCACGGGACTCTTCACCGACAAATAACTCCCCGGCAACAAGATAGTCGCCGTTTGGCTGGAAGATGTGTGGCGCACCGTTCAGATTGCTCCCGCTACTTGCCATGACCACTCCGCCCGTGACGGTAGACTCCAGAGTACCGGCGGATGTAAGTTCTGCAACGGTTTGTCCATCCACGACCAAGATATTGCCATTTGAAAGCAGCGCGAGAGCTGTGCACCCGGTTGCGTTCGTGATGGATAGTCCCCCGCTCCCAAAGGTCGTGTCTGGAACACCACCCAGTCTGAAGCGCGCTACTGCGGTCTGGACGGGCTGGCGCCGACCGGTCGGATCAAGCTGCGCACCGATCAAGACGGCGCCGGTAGGTTCGACGAGCATGGCATTCCCTTCTAAGGGCGCCCTGTTGCCCAGACTGATGCTCGCTACTCCGCCGCTTCCGAAACGTCGTATCCACCGTTCCGTTGGCATTCAATCGGACTGCACCCAACTCTGCCCCGCCCCCGCTCGGAATGATCACTCCTCCGACCACGATCTGGCCATTGGATTCTAGCGCCATGGTGCCAATAATCGAAACCGGCACAGCCGCGATTCCGTTGCTACCGAAGGTCGTGTCCAGTGCGCCACTGGCGGTAAACCGCAACACCTCAGCACTCGTACTTCCGGCTTGGATGAAGGCGAGAATTCCGCCATTGCTTTGTACTACTATCGAGGCGGCTATCCCCCCGATGCCGCCGACATTAGCGACGGTTACGCCGCCCGTGCCGAATGTCGCGTCCAAGGTGCCCGCGGTGTTGGCAGCCGTAACGGACTTCACACCTATTAGCAGTCCAAATACCATTAAGCTCGTCGATACTAACCCGTTAGTGTTCTTCATCAAATTATCCCTTTTCATGCCTTTCTGATAGATTTCACCCTGAAGCAAGTAGTTCAGACTTGCCAACTGTAAGTCGCGACTAAGGCGACGATAACATGAAATACGTATCGTGATGACGAAATACTTGTAAAATGACCGTAAATTTTTTCGATCCGGCGATAGCAAGATTTACGGCGTTCCGGCATCCCGCGCCGGACAGTCCCAGCGACGATGGGGTGACATCGGTTAGTGCAGGTGAGGCGTGTTCACGACAGCATCAGGCCCCTACGGCCTGGATGCCGAATCCCACGCGCCGAAGGAACTGCTGAAATCGCAGATCTGCCCTCAATCTGTCCAGCCGGGGATCCGTGTTGACCCAAACCAGCCACACATCGCTTTGGGCGTTGCTTCGCTCGAGATAATCGATTGCGGCGTCCGCGTCGCTGAGACCAGCGTGGAGAATCGAATGCCAGAAGGGAGCAACATACTTACGTGCGGCAAGCTGGTTTAATTGATCAAGCATTCGGAGCGCCTCCTCTCTCTGGCCGGTGACGCCGAAGAGGTGCCCGAGACTAGCCAGACCCGACGCATGGCCGCCTGAGCCCGCGAGAGAACGTTCGAGCGCGGCCTGAGCCTCCCCGAATTTTCCCTTCTGCTCGTAGGCGAGCCCGAGGATGTATTGCGCGGACGGAAACTCCGGTTCGAGGTGGGTGACGCGTAACGCTTGTTCGATGGCTTGGTCGTATTCTCGCAATATCCAGAGATTCCACGCCATCTCCATATTTACGACGACAGACAGCGGGTCCACTTCGTGCGCACGTCCGATCTGGACCTTGGATTCGGCGAAGCGCCCGATTGCCGCCAATAGCGCGGCGTACCCGCGATAGCCGTGAACGTAGTTCGGGTTCAACTGGAGCGCCCGCTGGTACAGCCTTTCCGCCGCGACCCAGTCGCGGTCATAAATTTTCACGACGCTGGCGAGCGAGGTGTACGCTTCCGCAAGATCGCGGTCAATCTCAAGAGCCTTAGTGGCCGACTCTTTGGCCTTCGGCATCACTTCGGCGGGCGGGAACAGGTCGAAGAAACCCAAGAGGTAGTAGGAATCCGCAAGCCCCGCGTGGGCCAATGCAAACGCCGGATCTTTCTGCAGAGCCTGTTGGTAGTAATCGACGCTCCTCAGTAGCCCATCGGCCGACATCCTGTTCCAGTGATACCTGCCCTTCAAGTAATCCTGGTAGGCTTCCGGGCTCTGTGTTCGGCGCCGCTCAGCGGCAGAGGGGTCCGCTTTCCCCGCTAGTTCGGAACGAAGCCTTTCGGATATTTTCCCGGACACTTCCGCTTCGATCAGGAAAACCTCGGAAACTTTACAAGTGAACTGCTCACCCCATATCAGCCATCCATTCTCGACTTCCACCAGTTCCGTGCCGATCACGAGTTCCTCACCACGCTGGGAGACTCTGCCGAGAAGAACAGCGCTCACGCTGAGCTTTCGCCCGAGAGCCCGGCAATCCACCGGCTTGCCGCGGTAGCGGAAAACCGTGCTACGAGCCAGCACCCGGAGGCCCGGCAGTCTGGAGAGTGCGTTGATTATGGTTTCCGTCAGGCCGTCGACCAGATATTCCGCATCCGTATCAGCCGTCGCATTTTCGAAGGGCAGCACCGCAATGGAATAGACGGTGAAAGCCGACCGGGTTGAAGGAAGACCCGGCTGGCCCGGTGCACTGGCCGGAGCGATGAAGCGGTAACCGCGCCGCGCCATGGTTTCGATGAAAAGCGGCTTTTCCGGCGAGTCACCCAACGCGTGACGCAACCGTTTAACAGCCGCGTTGAGGCTCTGTTCGAAGTTGACGTGCGTATCGGCGGGCCAGAGGGCTTGCTGGAGTTCTTCGCGCGTGACCAGTTCCCCTGGTCGCCGTAGAAGAAAACCGAGTATCTGAGCCGGTTGGCCTGAAAGACGGACTCGCCGCCCCTGCTTACGAAGTTCCTCTGATTTGAGGTCGAATTCGAAAACGCCGAATCGAACCACGGGAGCCAGAGGTATTGAGGGTCCCACCCGGAAATCGTCTACAGGAGAATTCATGCACCCACCACCCGCGTTCGGCTGGACCCCTCCCGCCTGTTGAGGAAGTATAACACAGGGCCTGAAGATGGTCACATGTCCTTATAACCCCTTAATATAAAAGCCTTTCCCATGTCACAAAGATCTGTTCTCCGTATCATTCGATTGCCATTGAAGTACACCTCGGAATGAACGAGACTACGAAGAGGGTCAGGACCTGAGACTTCTAAAGCGATTCCCCCCAGACGGCCCCGACCCGTATCGAGGGCTGCCTTTGATGAGCATGTTCGCCGTTAGCGAGCGGAGCACCGCCAATCGCAGGGTAGCGAATCCGTCCCCCAGCGACGCGAACGCGGAAGTGCGAGACGAGGTCGGCTTGGGAGCTATCGCCATGTCGATCGTTCACGACCTTCGCAACCCGCTCGCGGTAATTCACAGCGGGGCTGAGATTCTGAACGGCTCACAACTCCCCGATCATCAGGTCCGGCGCCTCACACGGAATATGTACGACGCCTCGGTTCGCATTCAAGAGTTGCTCAACGATTATGTCGATCTTTTCCGGACCAGGGAGAGTCAACTTCTTCCGTTCAGTCTTCGCCGGCTGGTTGCCGAGGCTGTAGATCGGATCGCAGCCATGGCCGAAGCGCAGTCGGTGATTGTTGTGCAGGACGTTCCCGAGGATCTAGTCGTCACCCTGCAACGACGTCGAATCGGCTCGGTTCTGAGGAATCTGTTGGCCAATGCGCTAGAGGCCATGCCGGCGGGCGGGTCGATCTATATTTCCGCGGTCGCAATGGAAAGCTCAGTGGTGATCAAAGTTCTCGACACGGGGCCTGGAGTTGCGCCGGAGATTCGCGATCACCTTTTTCAGCCGTTTGTTACAGCGCGCAAAGTAAACGGTTGGGGCCTAGGGCTAGCCCAGGCTCGTCAAGTGGTAAACGATCATGGCGGCGAGATGTGGTTGGAATCGCCACCCGGATGGGGAGCCTGTCTAGCGTTCAGCCTGCCGGCTACTTACTGTAAGTAGGCCTGCCCCGATCCAGGAAATTGGCCAAGGCGTAGATCGGCACGCGAAAAAGTTCTGATGCGACTGATCCGGACTTGCTCGAAGACGATAAGACTAGTGCCGGGGCCGTATCGGAGGACTCGCCGGATGGGGACGCGGAGACCCGAGACGGAGGGAAAGAGCGGCCCCGGACACCGGTTTCCGGGTTAGCTTACCCTCAAAAGAGCACCCGAAGTTGCATCTGAATAGAGCGCGGACCGCCCTGTTCGACGCCCTGGCTCTGGCTAATCAGGCCGAAGGAACCGCTGGCAACGTTCAGGTTGGGATTGGCCTTGTTCAGGATGTTGAACAGATTGGCGAACTCGGCCTCGTACCGCACGCCGATCCTCTCCGTCAGGGAAAACGTCTTGCCCGCGGACATAGAGAACGTTACGGTGCCAGGACCCTCGAGGATCCCAACACCACAGTTGCCGAAACGGCCGATGTCGCTTGGGGGAACCACGAAGGCAGAACCATCAAAATAATCCTGCGTCGTCGGATTCGACAGATATCCGGTCTTGCCAGCAACGCAGTCGGGCCGCTGAATGCTGACGGAACGCGAGGAGGGGAAGGTACCCGAGGGGTCGGAAAGGCTGCTCGGGAAATACGGCGTCAGCCACTGTCCTGTCTGCGCCAGGGTCACGCCGGTCACACGCCACCCGCCGACGAAAAGGTTCGCGGCGCGGCTGACGTTGGGGTAAAACTGCTTGCCGCGGCCGAATGGAAGATCGTACACAAGGGTGCTGACAAAGCGGTGCCGAGGATTGTAGAAAGCGTTTCCTGAATCGGCCTGGATGTTGTAGTAATTCTCTACGTTGTCGCCGTTGTCGCCCTGGCCACCAATGGGGATTGAGGAGGAAGGCGCGGCGCCCAGCGCATTGGTGATGTTCTTCGCGTAGGTGTAATTGTTGAAGAAGGTCAGACCGTTGGAGAAACGCTTGTTTAACTCCAGCGTAAGGGCTTCGTACTTATCGCCAGGCCCGTTCGCCCGAGTCAGCACCTCGCGGAAGTTGGGATAGCGGAGATTCTGTGCGCGCAGCGCCGGTGTCGCGGTCAACGCAGCGTACCCGTACGTGTTGGGCGGGAGCTGGTTAAGATCCGGGCTGTAGATCAGATCGTACGTGTGCGAACCGGTGTAGCTGGCCCGCACCAATGTGCCCATCCAAGATCGTGGTCGATGGAGAAGTTCCATTGGATAACGGGCGGGTCCTCCAAGTGCAGTTGGTTAGCCCGGCGATAGCCCGGATAAGCCGAGACCCCACCTGCGCCGCTAGGAAATGCGTCTGGGAAAAACGTGGTTCCGTAGTCCGCGTAATAACTGGTATCGAGCCCCAGCAGAGAGTACAGAACAGCGCCCAGGACCGGAACCGAATAGCGGCCCACGGAGGTTCGAATCGAAGTCTTGCCGTCGGTACCGGGGCTCCACGTGAGACCGAAACGCGGCTGGATATTACTGAAGTCGGTGTAGCGTAGCGTGTCTGGCCAGCCGATTTGACTTGCGGTGATGAAAGGAGTGGAGCCGACCGCGACCCTCCACAGTGGATTGATCAGGCCCGTCTCCTCGTTCTGGATCACGAGGCGGCCCCCAGGATAGTGCGTATCGAAGTTGCCGAGCTGATGGGTTGCGTCGTTGAACGGCGGATTGACCTCATAACGCAGTCCGATCGTCATGGTCAAATTCCGGCGGATGCGCCATTCGTCCTGCGCGAACCCATCATAGTGGTAGGCATACGGTTTCCCGTCGGGTCCGTTTTGCGCCTGGACCGCGTCGTCGACCCTGCCGAGCAGGAATGACGTGAATGCTTGGGCGTCGTTTCCATTGTAGTAATAGTCGCCGTATTCATCGCCCAGATTGAAAGTGATGTTGTCCTGATAGTTTAGACGGCGGAAATCAAACCCGAACTTCATGGTGTGACGGCCCCGGATCCACGATATGTTGTCCGCGGTCTCAATGGTTCTGTTCTTGTTGACACGCGGGTGGCCGTAAGGATTGGTCTGGCCGCCCAGAATATCGCCCATGTAGAACACGGGAATACCGCCGAGCCCGTTCTTGGGTGGGCCAGGCAAGCCTTCAATCCCCGCGCTCGACACGATCGTGTTGCCCTCCGCGGCCTCTGGGTAATTGAATGTGAAGTTCGCGCGCGTGTATCCGAAGCGAAGTTCGTTAACCAGATTCAACTTAATGATCCAGTTGTAGGAAATGGCCACGTTGGTGAGATCTGAGTCGGTGGTAAACGGCCCCATCAGCGGGTTATAGGAGGCGTCGCCTGCACCTCCCGCGCCCAGCGCCGCGTCGGTTCCGATGGATGAGATCGTTTTTTGGGTCACTCGCCCCCAGACCTTATGATTGGGGCCGAAACTTTGATCGAGACGCCCGTCAAAACCATCGTTGGAATAGGTTCCCGGAAACGGTTGGACCAGATTCGGAGGATTCGGCGCCAGCAGCGAATTCTCAGCGTTGGTAGGGTTCGGGAATACGTACGGAATGAGCTTCAAAGAGACCGGATTCAGCATGGTGGGAGGGATCTTGTTTCCGGGAATGGGGTTCCCGCTAGTGTCAAGAACCTGCGATCCCCCGCCGCTCAGATCACCGGTCGTCCAAGCCAGGGGGATTGTGTTGGTCGAAATCAGCGACGTGGCATCCAAGCGGACGCCCTCGTAATCGAAATAGAAGAAGGTCTTGTTTTTTCCGTTGTAGACGTGCGGTAACACAATCGGGCCGCCCAGCGATACTCCAAAAGTATTCGCATCTCCCAGCGGAACGATGCCGCTGATCTGATCTTTTGAATTAAGAGCCTCGCGCTGGAAATACCAGAAGCCGCTGCCGTGGAAGTCGTTGGTGCCGCTGCGGCTGATCACAGTGAGGTCGGTTGGCTGCGCGAATTCGGCGCTGCTCGCCGCAGTATTCACGCGAAACTCCGCGATTCCCTCCACTGAGGGGAACAGGTCGTGCGTCGGTCCGCCGTAGCGCGGGAGCTGCGTCGACACACCATCGAGCGAAAAGGACGTCGCGGTGGGCAACTGACCCGCGATGGTGAGGTTGCCGCTGCCATCGGACTGCACGCCTGGCGCCAAAGTCGCCACAACGATAGGGCTGGGACTTGCCGTCGCACGGAAGTTTAGAGCGAGAGAGTTGACTTCGTCGCCGGTCTTCGCATCGGACAAGGTCAGGCCTTCCTCAATTACTGGAGTTGCGGTTACTTCAACCACCGTTTCGCCGGCGTTGCCGACTTTGAGCTGGATGTTTACCGGCACCTCCTCACGTGCTTGCAGAGTTACGTCTTTTAGTTCGGCCGGGGTGAACCCGGTGGCGCTGACGGCGATTGTGTAGACACCGGGATCGAGGTTAACAAAGTTGTAACTTCCGGCCGCGTCGGTTTCGAGCGTGTGAACAACCTCTGTCTGCTGGTTCGTCGCGACGACCTTTGCGCCGCGAATCACCGCAGACGTTGGGTCGGTAATGGTCCCGTCGATGCGTCCGTACGTCGATTGGCCCACCGTTATGCCCACCATGCAGGCGAATCCCAGCAACACGATGGCAGTCCCACGCGGAGATTGATTAGTTTTCAAGGACATCCTCCTTTTTTTAACGAGAGGTCGAATAAGGTTCCCGGTCGTGGATTCACAGGAATATAACGCAGGATAATCGCTCACCAGTTTCAGCCCGATGAAGCTTCGTTGACTCAACCGTTACAAAACTCGCGGTTAATTCTGTCGCGCGATCGTCATTTAAAACACAGGATCATCGGTCTATCCTGAGAGATAGTGGCGAATCGAGCCGAGGTGGCGATCGTGGGCGCGGGGATCCTGGGCTTGGCTCACGCTTACGTCCTCGCGCGTAAGGGAAAGCGTGTGGTTCTGTTCGAACGAGAACGGCGTGCTTCGGGAGCGTCCATTCGGAATTTCGGGATGGTCTGGCCTATTGGGCAACCTTCCGGCGAGATGCACCAGATGGCTCTGCGCAGCCGCGAGATTTGGCTGGAAGCTCTAAGGGCCGCGCGTCTAAGTCCGGCCGCACAAATAACTGTTATCGAATTGTCGTTCCTATTTCATAATCCGCCTTCACTGCCCCGCTGAGTAGCAAAGGCCAAGTTGCCTCGCGGCGCCTTGTGGGCGTGCTTCATTGTCGTTGGACTCGGTG
>DATDGT010000335.1:0-14417 GCA_036521975.1 Bryobacteraceae bacterium | reverse complement strand
GAAATGCCGGGCCGGTGGGAAGTGTGGAAAACCAAACCCAGGTTTTCCACTTTTCCACGCGGCGCACGCGATTACGACAACGAGCTCTATCTCTTCAAACCCAAAACCCAAGAAAGGAAGTCGGCCGCTGCGCGGCCGCCTCATTCCTGTCAACTACTCTGCGTTGTCAAGTTCTTTCATGCTCATTCTTCGATTGGAAAATGCTCCTGACTCCTGACTCCTGCCTTACGCTAGCGATCGCTCGCCGCCACCGTCGCGTCGCTCCGCTCCGTCTCCAATCGTGTGGAGATATCGGTGGCCGGCAGAGTGAAGTAAAACGTCGCGCCGGAATCCCCCCTGGATTCGGCCCAGATGCGGCCGCCATGCCCTTCGACGATGCGTTTGCAGATCGCCAAGCCGATGCCCGTCCCCGGATATTCTCCACGGCTGTGAAGGCGCTTGAAAGCCGCGAAGATCTTATCGGCGTATTGTTGATCGAATCCGATCCCCTCGTCGCGCACGGCTATGCGCCATTCGGAACCCTGCAGTTCGGCTCGCACGTGGATCCTCGGCTTCTCCCCGGGACGGCGGAACTTGATGGCGTTCGAGAACAGATTCTGAAACACCAGGCTCATCTTCAGCGGATCCACTTCCGCTTCCGGAAGCGGTTCGGCGACAATCTCCGCGGCCGTCTCGCGGATGCTCTCGAGCAGGCTGTAGCGCGCCTGCTCCAATACGTCATTCAGTTTGGCTGGCGTTCGCGCTGGATCTTGCGCTCCGGCCTGCGTGTATACGAGAAGATCGTTGATCAGCGCCTGCATACGCCGCGTTCCTTCAGCCGCGAAACTGAGGAATTTCCGCTCGTCGGGCGTCAGCCTTTCCCGGCTGGACTCCTCCAGAAGCGTGGTGTAGCTAGTGATCATCCGCAAAGGCTCTTTCAAATCGTGGCTGGCCACTAACGCGAACTGCTGGAGATCGCTGTTGGATCGCTCCAGGCTGGCTGTGCGCGCCCGGACGCGTTCCTCCAAATCGCGATTGAGCCGGTCCACCTTAGCCATGTGCTCCTGAAGATCCTGGTTGGCGGCGAGCGCGGCCAGAGCGGCGCGGTCGCGCTCGGCGGCGTATCGTTCCACGACGCGGTAAGACCACAGCAGCAGCACAATCGTGGCCGCCACGCCCGCGCCGAACAAGAACCCCATCCACATGTCTGCCGCGGCGGAGGCTTGCTGGCGAGTTCTCAGCAGCCGGTTCTCCTCGGCGATCATCCCGTCGGCCACGTCGTGAAGCTGGACGGAGACCTCCAATCCGCCGCGCTCTTCAAGAGCCTGCAGTTTGTCGTTGCTGGTGCGCCCGATTTCCGCGGTTTGCTTCAGAAACCCGGCGCGCTCGTTCACCAAGCGGTCCAGCACGCGCACAATTTCTTGCTGGGAGGGATTGTCCCGCGTAAGCTCGTTCAACTGCTGAACCAGTTGCGGCACGCGGGCGACCGCCGCTTCCACGGGCGCGAGATACCCGGCGTCTCCCGTAATCACGAATCCACGGCGCCCCGTTTCCGCGTCCGCCAGGGTTTGCTGGAGATCGTAGACGGTCTCCTGAACCTCGCGCGCGTGCTCCACCGAGCGCACGTCCGTGCGATACCGCCCGCGAGACCACACGGCCGCAAGAAACAGCAGGATCGGAATGACTGCGATCCATCCGTAGACGCGCTTGGTACGCTGAAACGCCACGCTTCCTGACCGTTTGCTTCCAGGGTATCAGCCCGGCATGCAGCGCGCCTGTCATGCTGCAAGTCAGGTGGGCAAGATGGTACTAATACTACAGGCTTCAGTTCTGTGAATCCCCGCCCTTACGGCCGGGGCTAGGTGCGAAGGCCGCGCCGCGCTTCAACCGGCTTTCAGCCCCGCCCATCAGGGCGGGGTTGAGCTTACGGACTGATCACGGCCTACGCCACGGACGCACTAGGAGCCGGAGCGGCTAGCCGGGCCTCCAACCAGATAAGCAGCAGCAAAACGAACACCACCATCGAGCCCGCCAAAGGCAATCCCACCACGACGCGGATTCCCCATTGTGAAGCGAAATAGCCGAGCGTGCACGGAGCAAGCAACCCGCCCGCCATGGCCACCGAGAAGACGCCGTTGTAGAATCCGGGGTGGAAATGGGGAAACCGGCTGCCGATTTTTTCCACCACCAAGGGGTACACCGGCGCGAACGAGCCACCGAGCAGCAGAATCCCGGTAACGGCCCCGAACCGGTTATCGGTGGCGGCGAGGATGATACAGCCGAACACGCTCGCCAGCACGCTTCCCCCGAGCAGGCGCGCATGCCGGATCCTGGGAAGGACCCATTGCGCCGCGACGCGGCCCACCAACAAAGCCAGCCAATACATCGCCAGCATCAGCAGGGAGCTGACCGGACTGATGCCCAAACGTTGAATCAAGAATAAGGGCAGCCAACCGGCGATGGCCCACTCGTTGCCGAGTTGAAAAAACAGCAGGAGAGCCAAAAGCGCGGTCGCTGTGCTCAGGCCCGGGCCGATCGCCGTCTTAGGCGGTGCGGCTATGGGGAATTTCGTCTTGATGCATACCCAGCCGAAGGCTGCGGGAATGACTGCCATCCAGGCCTGCAGCGTGGACACGCTATAGGCGTAAAACGCGCCGGAAACGATCAACGCGACGGTCAGGCACCCCAGCCCGAACAGGATTCCCGCGAGATTCACCGTGGCCGCGGGATCGCGGCGGTACATGGGAGAAATGGCTTGAAACATCGCGGTGTGGAGCACGCCGGCGGCCAAACCGATCACCGCCATTCCGGCCATCCGCCACCACGGCGACGCGGGCGGAGAAACAAACGCGAGAAACAGGAATCCGCATCCTGCGATGCCACAAGCCAGCGCCAGCGTCCACGAGGTGCCCCTGCGCCTAAGCAGCTTGGGAGAAGCCCAAACGGAGGCCAGCAATCCGGCGATCAATCCCGCGAAATACAGGCCCACGGTGGAGTATTCCGAGGACAGGTGATGGCGCCAGGCGGGAAGAATGGCGCCCAGGAACGACAGGAGAACGCCGGAGACGAAGAACCCGCCCAACGCGCGCCGCGGCGCGGTGGACGCCAATGCACCTTCTTTCAGGTCGGCCCGCGGGCCGGCAGGTTCGGGGGAGAAAGCCTGCATGACTGCGTGAATTCTGACTCCTGGTTTCTAAAATCTCGAGTCGAGGGCTTCGCTCAATGTTACTTTGATATCCATCGTGCGGCCATCTCGGAGCACGGTCAAACCCAGCGTTTCACCTGCGTGTTTCCTTGAAATGGCGCGCACAAGGGCGTCCCGAGCGTTCACGGGCTTGCCTTCGACGGCGGTGATCAGATCTCCGCCGGTCGTGATCTCGGTGCCGCCCAACACCACATCGCGAATGCCGCCGTGCAGACCCGCTTCCGCGGCCGGGGATCCGCGCCTCACTTCCTGCACCAGAATGCCGCCGCCTGAAGGAAGCCGCAACGCCTCGGCGTAATCGCCCGAGACATACATGGTCTGGATGCCGATCGGTCCCGCCGGCTGAGCTATGCCTTTTCCCGTGCGGATCGCTTCCAGCATCGACTTGGCCCGATTGATCGGCATTGCGAATCCGATGCCGATGCTGCCGCCGCTGGGTGTGTAAATCGCAGTATTGATTCCAATCACCTCGCCCGCCGAATCGAGCAGCGGCCCTCCGCTGTTGCCCTGATTGATGGCCGCGTCGGTCTGAATCATGCCTTCCAGCTCCCGATTATTCTCCCCGTCAATCGTCCGGCCCAGCGAGCTGACGATGCCGGTGGTCAACGTCCCATCCAATCCCAACGGCTGGCCGATGGCGAGAACTTTCTGTCCCACCTGAAGCCGGTCTGAATCTCCCATTTGGAGCGCGCGCAAACTGTGCTTCGGCTCGATCTTGATCAACGCCAGATCGTTGGTAGCATCGCGAGCCAAAATCCGCGCGTTGTAGCGCGTCTGGTCCGGCAGCGTCACTTCCAACTGCCGGCTGCCGCTGACCACGTGATTATTCGTCAGAATCTCACCGCCGGGATTGACGATGAAACCCGATCCCAGCGCCTTGCCCACCTGCTCGAAAAGCCAATTACGCTCGACCACTGTGCTGGTGACATAGACCACGCTATCGTGCGCGTTCTTGTAAATATCGATGGTATTCTGCTCGTCCGCGCCCAGTCCCGCCGAATGCGCCGTGTTGGAGTTGTTCCACAAAGGCGAATTATCGGGCGCAAAAGCGCGGCGGAGAGGCGAATCGGATTTGGTGGTGACGTACAGGAATCCCGCCACTAGCAAAGCCGTGATCAGCAAGGTTCGTAGTCTCATACAGTAATGCTCCGTAAAGAATTGTATACCGCCCGGGTTTGGGTCAGCGTGTCCTCTTTAGACCCGGATGTGTCTATGACGTAATCGGCGAGCTTCCGTTTTTCTTCGAGAGGCATCTGCCGACGCATCCGGTCCAGGACCTCCTCGCGTGTGAGATGGTCGCGCGCCATCGCCCGCTCAATCTGCTGCTCGGGGGCGCAGATGGCCACGATCAGCTTATCGTATCGGCGGTAACTTCCCGTCTCTATCAGTATCGCAGCTTCAGTGACGGCGATGCCATCGGGATGTTGTCGGGCGAGGCCGGCTTGAAGCTGTCGCTCGCGAGCGTACACCGGCGGGTGGACCAGGGCGTTGAGCCGATCGAGCCGCTCGGGGTCGTGGAAAACCTGGCCGGCCAGGCGTCGCCGGTCGATGCTCCCTTCGGAGTTGAGGATCCCGGGCCCGAATTCGCGGACGATTTGGTCGTAGGCTTCGCCGCCCGGTTCCGATACTTGCCGGCCCAACTCGTCAGCTTGGATGAGGAAACAGCCCATGTCGGCCAGCGCGCGGCCGACGAAGCTCTTCCCGCTAGCCAAACCGCCGGTGAGCCCTACGCGGAGCATAAGATTTGAGTGGAGCAAGCTTCAGCTTGCAACCTGGGCTTCAGCCCAGGTCCGGACGGAGTCCGAAGCCCGCCGGGCGGTCTCCTGACTCCTGACTCCTGACTCCTGACTCCTGACTCCTGTCTCCTGACTCCTGACTCCTGTCTCCTGGTGTTCATCGCTGGGGCGAAGCGCGGACCGCCCGCTCGAACGCCCAGGCGCGGATGTGATTGATCTGTTCCTTCATCGTCCGCGAGAGCGGCACAATCTTCACCGCCGCGGCGATGAGATCCCGCTCGGTCGGCTGCCGTTCTTCGATTCGTGCGCGGGTCAGCGCCGCAATGACGCACTGCTCGACCTCGGCCCCGGTCCATCCCACGGTAAACTGCGTCAGTTGTTCGAGGTTGAAGCCGGAGATATCCACGCCCCGTCGAGTCAGGTGAATTTTGAAGATGTCGATCTGTTCGGATTCCAGGGGCAGATCCACGAAGAATACTTCGTCGAAGCGGCCCTTGCGGATCATTTCCGCGGGCAGCAGATCGATGCGATTGGCCGTGGCGGCGACAAACAGCCCGCGAGTTTTCTCCTGCATCCAGGTGAGGAAGAAGGCGAAAATTCTGCCCTGTTCTCCGCCCGATTCTGTCGAAGTGACGCCCATTTCGATTTCGTCAAACCACAACACAGCCGGCGCCAGGTCTTCCATGGTCTTGCACGCCTCCACAAAGGCGCCCTCTGGCTTGCCACGGCGTCCCGAAAAAACCTCGATCATATCGATGCGGTACAACGGAAGCTGGAAATTCGAGGCGATGGCCTTCACCGAAAGACTCTTGCCGCAGCCCGGAATTCCCATGATGAGAACTCCCTTGGGAACGATGTCGGCGGCCAACGTGTCGCGCGCGTGGAATAGCTTGGCGCGCTCCACCAGCCATTTTTTCAATCCTTCCAGGCCGCCCACTTCGCCCAGATTCACGCCGCTGGAGATGAATTCGATCACGCCGCCGCGATTCACCAGGTAACGCTTTTCCTCCAGCAGCGCGGCCACCGAATCGGGTCCCAACCGGCCCTCCACGGAAAGAGCGCGCTGCAGCGCATAGCCCGCTTCGTCCAGCGTCAGTCCTTGCAAAGCGGGCGCGAGCCGCTGCACCAACGCGTCGTCCAGTTCCGGCATTCCGTCCATCCGTTCGCGGATCAATTCCTGCAGCTCCACCAGATCCGGCGGCCGGAGCTCCAGGAACATGATGCACGGCTCGATCTCTTCGGGGATGGCGCGAACCGCCGACGTGATCACGACGAACTTTCCCCGGCCCTGGCAGATTTCATGCAAGTCGTGCAGGCGGCGGCGAATCTCGGAGGATTCGCGGAGCGGTTCGTGAAAATCCTTGAGGTGAAAGATCGCGGGATCGGTATGCCGGGCGATGAAATCCAAGGCTTCACGAGGCGCGTCGGTGCCGGGCGCCGGCAGTTGGCCATCGCGGTGCAACCCTTCGGTGAGACTCCAGGTCCAGACCGGCGCGGCCGCCGCCAGCCACAACCCCGCTTCCCTCAGCGCCTGTCCCACGCGCCGCTCTTCGGCTGTGCGGACGAACGTCAGCGGCCTACCCGATTCGAAGACCTCGCGAAGCAGTTTGGCCGCGCGGCTTTCCCGATGCATCTGGAGGGCGGGGCCGAAAGAAGAATCCATCGACGAATACCCTTCCATTATGGCCGACTTGGCACTGAAAAAGCCGTGAAAAGCCACTTGCTAACGCCGTTCGTGGCGCGACCGCTCCCTGGCGGTCGCGGCTCGGAATCGGATGTTTGCGGCAGAGCATTCACGCCGAGCCGCGACCGATGCGCTAGGCCCGCGCGGTGCTGGCTTCTGGCTTCTGACTTCTGGCTTCTGTATCCCGAAGGGATATCAAGGGCGAAGCCATTGCCTCGGGGACGGCTTTATTTGTTAATCCCTTTCGACTTCACATCCCAGTTCGAATTCGTGCAGAGACTGCAGTCCTTGCCGACGAACATCTTGCCGGCTTCCTTGTCGCCTTTGAACGTCCACAGGAGCCAGTTCGAGGCGACGTTGGCAAACTCGCCGCCGCCGGGATGACGGTACGTCGCGCTGTGGCCGCCATTATGCCGCGCGCCGTAGAACGCCGGTACGTGGTTGATCGCTTCGAACGTCGCCGCCGACGCCCCCATTAGAAAGTCGACTTCGCCGCCGTTGAGCAGCAGCACCGGCCCGTGCAGTTTGGGAAGCGCGTCCTCAGTCGGTTGCGGCGACGCTTTTCCCTTCGCCTGCCCGGCCGGCGGGGTCTGCACGCCGGAATTGAACACGCCGATAGTCTTCACGCGGGGATCGGCGCCGAGCGCGAGCGAGAGAAATCCTCCGCACGACGTACCCATGACCGCAACCTTGTCCACGGCGATCTTTCCATTCAATGGAGAGCCGGCTCGTACGTTTTCTTTCTCGGCCCAGTCGATCGCGGCGCGCATGTCATCGGCGGTCTCCTGCCGGGCGGCAGCACCTTCCTGAGGGACCGTGCCTACAACCAGGACGCCGTGCGAGGCGATGGTGGTGAGAAAGCCCGAGTAGTTCGTGCTGTTGATATTGCACCCGCCGTTGCCCCACACCATCACGGGTAAGCTGTCCTTCTTGGGAAATGCGTCCAGCGCCGCCGGGCGATAAACGTGAAAGCCGGGCGAGCCGAACGCGGGTTCGGACGTGACCTGGTACGGTCCAGGCTCCGCCTTCGGAGCACCTTCGAGAGGCAATGCCCGCGAGATCATCTCACGGGTGATGCCGGCCGGTTGCGCGAGGCACACCCCGGTGCCTGCAAGAAACATTGCGGCAGCAACAACGATGGTCTTCTGCATAATCCGTCTCCTCGGAAACCATTCTACGGTAGAATGCAACGCCAGGGAAGTAGCCCCAACGCGATAGGGCAAAAGCGCACAGCGAATGCGTTGTGCGCTTTAACAAAGAACCGATCCGGTCTAGACTTTAAACTCCTTATCAAACACGACAGCACCGTTGGCCCAACGTCAGGGCCCACTGCGCCAAAAAGTCCACGAATCTAGGGGCGGCCGGGGGCCCCTGTTTCCCGCTGCCGTTTCAGCTCAAGTTGAAACGAGTTCTCGTGCTCGGCGATGTATTTTTGATAGCCGGCCGGATCGATGAAGGGGTTATCCCGGCCAGTGTTCAGCTTCGCGTATTTGGCCTTCATGTCGAAATTCGCGCCGTGGGCGCTCAGCCAAATATCGCAGGGCAGTTTCTTGAGTACAGAGAAAGAACTTTCGAAATCCTCAGCGACTCGGGGGTACCCGGGATCGTTCACAAGCTTATAGGCGGGAATGACATTGACGCTACAGTCAATCACGACATTCAGCACCCGGCTGCCGTCTCGTAGCCGAGTCGCCCACGTCGTGCAGCCCTTTGTATGACCCCCCGTGCGATGCGCAACCAGCTTCGTGCCACCCAGTTCCACAGAATCCCCGTCGTGAAGGGCGCGATCCACCTTGATCGGGGTCCAGTGTTGGTCCGTGGGCTGAAAATCCGTCGTTCCGCTCTCTATCGCCGCAACATCGCCATCCATCACCATCAATCGCGCGCCGGTTTCCGTTATCACCAACGCCGTACCCGCAACGTGATCATCGTGTGCGTGGCTGAGAAGAACGATTTTGATGTCGCTGAACTTGAATCCGAGCTGTGCGACATTGTTTCGAATGAGCAAAACATCTTGCGGGTAGTCTGTGTTGATCAAAATGTTACCTGATGAAGTGCTGAACAGGTACGACGCCAAATCTGCGGTCCCTACGTAATAAAGATTTGCTGCGATCTTGTACGGGGGGAATGGTCGGTGCCAATCTTCCGGGTCCTGTGCCCTCAGCGCTCTCTCGATAGCCGTCTGGTCGGGCGCTTGCGCAGAGGCGCGACCTGCGGCAAGCCCCGCAAGGAGCAGCAGAAAACCGGGGGAACGCACTCATCTAGCTTATCTCGGGGGGCTGCTAGCGGGGAACAGTGCGCCGCCGATAATCCGTAAGGGCTCCGCACAACGTTGCGATTGTCGAAGGCGTCTCCGTCATTGAGGCCTTTCCCCCTGCGGCCGAGCCGCAACCGCCAAACTATATCGGAGGTTTTTGGTACGATTCCAATTGCGATGATTGGAGGCAAAATGAACCGTCCTTCGATCCCTCGACTAATTTTGCTCGCGGTAGGTGTTTCCGTCCGCGCGCAGCCGCCCACTCCCAGCGCGGCACCACCGGTCCCTCTTTTTTCCGCGGAAGTGATCAAATCGTTTACTCCGGGCGAGAACCCAATCACTGATGCCAAGGCAAAGCTGGGCGACATGATCTTCGACGAGAAGCGGCTCTCGTCCGACAACTCGGTAGCGTGCAATACTTGCCATCCGCCGCACAGTGGGTTCACCACTCACACTGGAGCCTCGCGGGGCGTCGGCGGTCACGTCGGGACGCGCAACGCTCCATCGATCCTGAACACCGTATTTTATAAGTCGATGTTCTGGGACGGGCGGGCCGCCAGTCTAGAAGAGCAGGCTACGCTGCCGATTCTGAACCCCATTGAAATGGGCCAGAAGAACCCCAAAGAGGCTGTGGCAAAGCTGGCGGCCATTCCCGAGTTTGTCGAGGCGTTCCAGCAGGTATTTGGCCGCCCTGTGAACTGGGAGGACATCGGCAAGGCGCTTGCCGCTTTCGAGCGGACGCGGCTTTCAACCGAAGCGCCGTTCGACCGTTTTCTGCACGGCGACACGAAAGCACTGAATGCCTCCCAGCAGCGTGGATGGGCCTTGTTCACGGGCAGGGCTCGCTGCGGAAGCTGTCACACGTATGATCCGGCGCTTCCCCTGTTTGGCGACAACAGCTTCCACAATACCGGGGTCGCCGTCCGCAGACTCGCCGTCCGCGGACGGGATTTTAATCAACTGGCGACCGCAGATACCGCCGCAGCGGGCAACAAGTCCGAAATCGACAAGCTGGCGCTGGAAACAGATTACTCGGAGCTGGGCCGTTTTCTAGTGACCAAAAAGACGGAAGATATTGGCGCCTTCAAGACGCCCTTTCTGCGGGACGTGCTTCTGACGGCACCTTACATGCACAACGGCAGCCTGGAGACATTATGGGATGTCGTAGAGTTCTTTAACAAAGGCGGGGAGCGAAATCCGTTCCTCGACGCTAAAATGAAACCGCTTTGGCTCACCGAGAGTGAGGTTGAGGACTTGGTGAACTTCCTAGGCGCTCTTACGTCGGACCGCTTCGCGGAGCTACGTGGCGCAGAGCTAGATCGCCAGCGCACGACCTATCTGTACCGCCGGGCGGTGCAGCACCAAATGCACAATCGTGCCGCCCGGTAGAGCTACCGGGATTTGGACGATGGCGGTGCCGCAGCCAATGTCCTTCTTTGTCACAAGTACGGGCGGCGGCAAGGGAGCCGACCTGTGCGGATTGGACGGTGCCGACGCCCTGTGCCACCGGCTGGCGCAAGCCGCCGGAAGCACTAAGACGTTTCACGCCTACTTGAGCACGCAGGGGCCGAACGCGTGAATGCACGCGACCGCACCGGCAGTGGGCCGTGGTACAACGCCAAGGGTCAACAGATTGCGGCCAGCGTAGCCGAACTGCTTGGGGACACGCTCTCCTCCGGTTTAGACCTTAAACTCCCTATCAAACACAACGAGTTTCACGGTTTCGCGCTTGACGCCGTCAAAAGCCATAGCATCCGCGGTCGCTTCAGATTCCATGACTCTCATAAACGCATCCAAGTTCTCCGTGTCCGCAAACACGGAGATCTCGTTCCCCTTAATCGCGTAGTGCATGGCGTCGCGAACCTTCATACTCCGAAACAGATCGCCGTGGGTTCGAAACCCAGCTTCCCACTTTACGGGGTCTTGAACTTGAGCGGTTACGACTACTTTGGCCATGTTGGTTTCCCCAGTTATTGTTATAGCTGCCATCGCTGGCAGGCCCTGAGGTATACCACCTAATGTGGCGCCCTGATTCTGCCCGCTGCGGCTAAGGGCGGGGAGAAGAAGTGACGCTAGTCCTCGCCATAACCGTGGACGTGAATCGAGAATGAAGTATCAGAGCCGCCAATCGCTAGACTGATTGTAGCCGACTCAGCTTGCGGATTGAACACAAGGTTGATTTGTGTGAGTCCCGCTACCTCGAACGGCGCGGGTCCGGCGTATTGCAGCGCGATAGAAACACAAGTTGGCCCGACGCTGATCGGGAAATCGGTTACGCAGGACGCTGCTCCTGCAGCCAGAACATCCGACGGCAGCGGCGGGGTGATGATCGCTCCATCTCTTGGGGCCGGGTTGATCGCTCCCGTCCCGGTCGCAAATACGGTGACAATGGAACCGGGAAGCGCGGGGTTCTCGTGTGAGTTAATCGTCCCGTCTTGATTCAGCGCCAGCGCGTAACCATCGGCGCCCGTGAACACAAAAACCGACGACGCCTGGACCTGTTCAGTCAAACAATTTAGTTGCATTCCGTTATAGCTGACGCACACGGGCACGCTCGAACCCGGCTGGAGGGAAAACGGGGCCACTGCGTTGATCTGGCCGTCTTGTGCGTACAGAATTGGGGCGGGCTGCGCTCCGAAGGTCACCTGCACGCCGCTCAATTCCGTCGGGTAGCCCTCCTGGACCATGACCTCAGGAGTAACGCCTTGCGCTGGTCCCAAACCGTAGCCGAACAAGCTCACAATCTCGCCCGGGGCGATGGGGCCGGAAATAACATAATCCACGGGATCCGTGACGCAGACCAATGGCAGCGGCATTGCGGGAGCATCGGGAGACAGTTGTGTCAATAGGGGCTCAGTCAACACGTAAACCGCATTGTCCGCCCCAACGAGAACGAAGTTATACGGCGCGCCGCTTGGCAACCACGTAGACTGCAGGATTTCTGCATCTGGGCCGAAGATCTCTAGCAGTGGGCCCGGGCCACACGGAGCGATCGAGTTCTTGACGGGATAGTTGCCTGCGCCGGGCCAAAAGGTTAGGTACGTCCTGCCGGCTGTGTCGGAAGCGAGGGAACTGCCGTAGTTGGCGTTGAATAACGGGAGCGAGTCCGAGAAGACAACGGCCCCCTGGGGATTGAGCCGGACGAGCACGGGCGGCTGTCCCGCCGCGCCCTGCGCGATCACCACGGCGTTGCCGTTGGGATCCGCCGCTACCATGCCGTTGTAGTACCCCGCCACCGCTACGGCGTATGCCAACTGTGTTTCACCCGCGCCAAACTTCGCCATGAAACCCGTCTGTGAGCCGGGCGCCGCGCCCGCTAGCGGAAAATCCGAGGAATCGGTCGCTCCATGGATGTAGATCGCGCCGGACGCGTCGGCGGCGATGCTGTCCACCGAACTGGCGCCGCTGCCGCCAATATATGTTGCGTATTCGATCGCCGTTCCAGCCGCGTTCAAACGCACCAGGAAACCATGGGGCATGGTGTTATCGGGGATCGTCTTCTGAAGCGCGTCCGCGGTTGTGCTGATCGGATTCGGATGGCCCAAGCCGTCGGTGCTTCCGGCAACCCAAAGACGCCCACTTGCATCGGTCACGAGTCCCGAAACCCCTACCGAGGGGCTGATCGGCGTTTGCGATACTACGGCTGTTCCATCGGAGGAAAGCTGCGCGATGGTCACCGGTGAACAGTCATTCGCCTCGAAACAGCCAAACGGGCTTGGCGGATTGTACCCCAGATAAACCGCACCCACCGGAGAAACTGCGGCGAGGGAACCCAGGGGCAAGGGCTCCGCCAAAAAGTCCAGCACCGTGAACCAAACGAGCTGATCGCCCTGCGGCGTCAGTTTGGCGACCCACGACCCCTTCCCATTACCCAGAATATGAGCGCCTAAGGGCGGAACCGTCCCGACATAGTTATAGCCCAGCAGATAGAGATAGCCCTGGGCGTCGGTTCCCAGCTTCGATACTATTCCCTGGTTGACGTAGCTGCCTAAATCGAAGGAATGGTCGACCCCGAGCATAAAGCCATCGGAGCCGGCGCACAACCCCAGGCCGCTTCCGGCAAGCGCCAGAAGAAGCAGACTGAGTCGATTCGATACGCCAGTTGGTTCCAGACGCGCGGCTCCCGATCGCGCCATCATGTAATTGCGGTCTTCCGGTCCCACACGGGGATAAAATCTCGCAATCCCCCTGCCACGCCGGCCAACGGGGGTGCCGTTCAATACTTGGGCATTTGCCACCACAGGTGTGCTCTCGCTGGCCCTTGGCGTCGGAGCAAGCACAGCGATTTTCGCCTCATCGAACGACCACTCGGTATTGTGCACGGTAACGGGTGTTCCATGAGATGACCCTGAAACAGGTCAACAGCCGAGTAAACGCGATTGAGTTGGTGGACGTTTTCGACGAGCTCTCCATAATCTCGGCGGCGTAATTTAGCGCCGCCCTCGCCAGAGAAACTCACGAAAGCGATGGCGACGCGAGGATCGTAGGCCATGCTGACGATTGCAGCTTTGCCAATATGGCCAGTCGCTCGACAAGCGCGCCGCCGGCTTTCTGCGGAAGGAAGATGTACTGGAAATCCAGAAGTTCAACGTCGGGGTACCCACGTGATCCGGACATGACCTGGTACGGTCACTTTACAGGGTCTTGAACTTGAGCGGTTACGACTACTTTGGCCATGTTGGTTTCCCCAGTTATTGTTATAGCTGCCATCGCTGGCAGGCCCGGAAGTATACCACCCAAGCTCGTCTAAATGCCGACGTGCGGCAGCAATTCGGTGGCCGCAACCGCACTATTTACCAACGGGGAAATTGCTGCGGAGAACCTCGGAGACGTTCACTGGCGCGCCAGAAACCCCTCGAGAGATTGATATCCGATTGCCGAAGATGGCGGGGTAGTCGAAATGCAGGTGCTCGTAGTAAGCGCCCACCGCGGTGCGCCGCTAGCTCGCTCCACCTTCACCGGCAGGTTGCCGGCCGGAGGTGGCTGGTTATCGCCGGATTCAGCATCCATCCGGACGGCAAATGCTTTCCTACGCTATGTTCCACAAACCCGTATGAGTGTTTCTGCGACACGCCTGCATCCGTGCCCAGCACAATGCGCGCGCCCGCAGTGAGGTAGCGCGGAAAGTTGTACTTCAAATTTTCCTCGCGCAGCGCAGCCTGCGCATTGAGCCGCAATTTTCCGCACCGCCGCCACGGCCTCCTCCGGCGTCGAAGCCCCAAAGATCGCATGCAGCGGCGTGGTTCCCTGAACCAGCAGAGCGTCCGGTCGCCTCCCGGCGGGACATTCCGGCGGCAAAGAAAAACCGCGCACCGGAAAAAAGACGTGGTGACCAAACCCTTTGTCGGGCGTAGGCGGGACTATTTATCGCTTACCGACTCTCGATTCAGACCGTATGTTGCACCGTGAACGGTCCGGTGCGAGAGATACATCCATCGGCCGTCGCGCTTGGCGTAAACCTTCTCGTACCAGACGGCAAACCATGCCCTGCCTTCGCCTGAACTTGGAATATTGCCAATGTAGCGTCCATAGGTGATCCCGACATCTCCGTGCATT
>DATDGT010000334.1:0-10364 GCA_036521975.1 Bryobacteraceae bacterium | reverse complement strand
AGCGCGACCAGCAGCAGCGGCTCGGCCACCACCACCAATGCCACCGATCTGATTTTTGGCGCCAATCTCGTCCAGACCGTGACCTCTGGCCCGGGTTCTGGGTTCACCGAGCGGCTGCTAACGAGCCCGGACGGCGACATCACCGAAGACAAAATGGTGAGGGCCATCGGCAGCTACAGTGCCACGGCGCCGCTCAGCTCCGGGAAATGGATCATGCAGATGGTGGCGTTCCGCACTCCGTCGCCCAGCGCGGGGGCGACCTACACCATCTCGGGGACCATCTCAGGAGCGGGGGGCAACGGAGCGAAGGTGACCCTGAGCGGTGCTGCCGCGGCCACCACCAGTACCCTCTTCTCCGGTGCCTACAGCTTCACCGGCCCGGACGTGACCGCGATAAGCTGCAATCCCGATGCTGTTATTCCTCCTGCGTCCTCCACCTGTCAGGTGACGATCAGCGCCGCGGCTTCGTCGCCTGGAGTGACAGTCTCTCTCCCTGACAGCGGCTCCAATGTGATCGAGCCGCCCTCTCTTACGATACCCGCCGGCGCCACAATCTCCAGCTTTACGATAACGGCTACTCAGGTAACCAGCAACACCACCGTTCCCATCACGGCGAGTCTGGGCCAGAGTTCCGCGTCATTCCCGCTGGTGCTCCTCCCACAACCCTCCACGAACGGACTGGCCGTCGACGTGACGGTTTCGCGGGATACTGCGTCGGATGCGGGCATCAGTTCGCCCTCCTTTTCGACGGCTTCTTCGAACGAGTTGCTGCTAGCCTTCATTTCCGCCGGCGGCGCCTCTTCTGGCCTGTCCGTGGAGAGCGTGACTGGCGCCGGTCTGAGCTGGGCGCCGGTCGTGAGCGAAAATGGGCCAACTGGCATCTCTCAGATCTGGCGGGCATTCGCACCTGCCCCGTTGAGCGATGTGTCGGTGGAAGCGGCCTTTTCGGCAACTGTCCCTGCATCCCTCACGGTGATGAGCTTTACCGGAGTGGACCCCTCGGGCACAAACGGTTCGGGCGCGATTGGCGCGACGGCGGTCGCCAACGTGGCCAATAGCGCTCCCGGTCTCACCCTGGTCACCAGCCGCGACGGCTCATGGGTGCTGGCGGCGGGCAACACCCCATCGGGGGGCAGTCCAACGCCCGGGCGCGGGCAGAACGTGATCCATCAGTATGAACCGGCCAGTGGTAATGGCGCGTTTTGGGTTCAGGAACAGATCCACCCTGCCCCCGTGAGCGGCACCAGGGTTACGATCAACGATACCGCGCCCCGAGGCGCGTTTAACATGGCCGCGGTCGAGATTCTTCCCCCCGCGTCTTGCGTCGTTTCGCCCGTTCCTCAATCCCGAGCCTTGGGCATCGGCGGCGGGTCGAGCAATGTAATTGTCGCCGATGGCATGGGATGCAACTGGGCTGTCACTACCAACGCCCCCGCCTGGATCAGCGTCGGCGGCGGCACGGGGACCGGCAACGGCTCATTCACTTACACGGTTTCGCCTTCTCTGGGCCCCACGCGGATGGGGATTATCACCGCCGGTAATCAGCCCTTCGTCGTCCTCGAGGACGGGACCACTTCGGTGTTCGCCGACGTTCCTCCAAACACGCCCCATTTCAATTACATCAACTTGCTGTACTCTTCGGGCCTGTCGGGCGGATGCGGCTTGAGTTCCGGTTCGCTCCAGTACTGCCCCTCGGCCCCGATAACCCGCGCTCAAATGGCCGCGCTTGTGGTATCCGCATTGGAGGGCATCAATTACGTCCAAGGTGGCCTGCCGAAGTCCTATGGACTCACGCCCTATTTTGAAGACGTGCCCGCCACCAATCCCTATTTCCCGTTCATTCAAAGATTCGCCGACTTAGGTCTGGCCGACACCTGCGAGGCCCCTACTCCCCGCTCGTTCTGCCCCACCGGGACCGAATCCCAGGCAACAATGGCCAAGGTATTAATCCTGGGATGGATGCACGCCCACCAGCTTTCCAGCTTTACCTACTCCTTATATCCCTATTTCACCGACGTTCCAACCACCGATTCCTATTTTCCCTACGTCCAGAAAATGCGGGACATGGGATTTTGGACAGGGTGCAGTTCGACGCAATACTGCCCCGGTAATTCGGTTTTGGAAAGCGACGTGGCTGCGCAGGTCATGCGCAGTTTACTCGGCGCTCCGTGACGGTTGTGATAATGTCAATACAGAGCCATGGCGGGTAGCGGACCCCGATACTTTACGGCTAAGGATCGATCAGGGGTGAGTAGCCAAGCAGTTCGGCCATGAATTGAATTGAGGCCGGCAACGCTGGGGGATGAGCGCGATCAGGTTCCAATTCGAAGTAAGAGTGAATGTACCCAGCCAAGCGCGCTCCACTTTTGGTCGAGTCTCGGAGATAGCCGGCTCCGCAATTACCTTGGTTTCTCCAATGGAATTGGTGCGAGGTGAAGCTGTTGAGATGGAGATGGCCGACAGCGTCTTGCATGGTGAAGTTCTATGTTCGAAACCGGACGGTTCCTGGTTCCAAACCAGGATCGAAATGCGGCGAGTTGCTCTCGGTGCGACTGAACTGTCTCGTGTTCTGCAACGCCTTCTCCTGAAGGCGCTTCCGGAGTTGCCCGGACTTGGTTCCCCGGAACCAGGTCTCGACTGACCTGAATCCGGGTAATCGGTAAGATTCCAAATTCATCCAATCGAGCTTTGAGTCGACAGAAGTGGCTCCTCCACTGCGCTCCGGACGGGTGCGACGAACACGAATGCGTCCGGCACCATCGAAGTGCCAGCGTCGCTATGCGTTCAACCTCGGCCCGGGTTGCCGTTCGCGTTCCCTTCGGAATCGGCGTTCGCCTTCAACGGAATCCCCACACTGGTTGGCAGGCCGCTTGGAAACGGCGTCGACGTGCTTGACTCCTCTCTCATAGGGTCTCATGAGACAAATGCGAGCCACTGCCCGACGATCGTCCTGGAGATCCGACGCACGAGACTGAACTCGCCCTTGACTATGGCGATTGAAATGAGGTGCGAGTTCTAATGCTGCAAGTCTTTCAGAATGTGGCGAATCCCACAGAACGGATTGAAAACGCTGGTGGCAATGAATCGGAGATGCCGGTTTTCAGAGCCAGAGAGAGATCGTGGCGCTCGGCGGCTAACGCCGGAGCGAGCGCGGATAAAAGCCACGCCAAGCGCCCAATCGACGATGGAGAACGCGCCCCCTTGAGGGATCGCGGCGGCAGATCCGGAGACCATGGCCGCATTTCGGCGGGATCGTTGCCGAACCCGCGAACCGGCGGCAGCCATTGGGCCAAAAGTCGCGCGCTCGCAAAGGCCGCCAGAATTTCAGTCGCGCCGTCGGTCAGTGCGGGTCGCCTCGGCTTCCAGCGTGGGCTGTAGTGACCAGCGATCACCGGCGGGACGGGTCGAGCAGGACCGCCAGGAAAAACAACTCCAATCGCAGCCTCAAGTAGGTGATGTCGGCGACCCACAGTTGATCAGTCCGGCTGACCGCCGGATATCCGTGGGCAAAGATTTCCCTTCATCACTTCCTCGATTTCCGCATAGACCTTGGCCGACGTCATCCCTCGGGCCGCCGCAAGGCCCCTTTAAAGATCGTTCTCCTTGGTCAACTGGCAGATCTTACGTTCCAAGTCCGCCTCCCGGGTCTCGCCCCGCATGACCAAGCCGATTCCGGGGAACTCTAACGGATTTGCCCAATACTCCTGGCGCCAGCCGCGCAGCGCGTTCAGACGGACTTCCACTTCGCCGGCCACTCATCGGTCTACGGCAGCCGGACCGCGGAAATCTGATCCTCCCGAGATCGGGTTTGAATTTTTGGTTGACAGCCGTAAACAGGCACCCTATACTGAAGTCCTACCCCGTTGAGCGAATCGGCTTAAGACCCCTAAGGTTGACGGAGAAACCACGTAGGTACTTATTCCCAACCGCTTGGTAATGGAGCCGATGGGTCTTTCATCGCGGTAGCTTGTCCCATTAAATCGTCAAGGAGGCCGCTGGAGTTGCAGTGTACTTCAATGTCTTCAGTGGTATGCGCTACAAGTGTGTCGGCGAACGGAGAAGTTGACAGCGCAATTGATTGATCAAAAAGGACATTGGGCCGTTTTGCCAACGTATGTCCGGAAACGGCGCTGCTCGGGTCGGGTGAGAATTATCGACCAGCCGCTGTTTCCCGGGTACTTGTTCCGCAAGCTCGACCCCTCGCGTCCGCATGCCGGCGTTGAAAACGGAGGGCGTGATCTCGATTGTGGGAGCCGGCAACCAGCCGATCCCGATCCTCAACGGCGAAATCGACGCAGTGCGGCAGATTATAAATTCGACCGCCGCGGTCGAGCCGTGGCCGTACTTGAGGTCCGGCGAAAAAATGACCATTTCGGACGGCCCGCTGTGCGGCGTCGCCAAGCGCTTCCCAGTACCGTGGCCGCCATCTTCTGGGCCAAGGGGGGTATTTGCCTCTTGGCCGGATACGGCCCTAGCCCCCGGCGCGCGGGTTTTTAAACGCCGAAACCGACCCAGGCTGGACGCAAGGGTGCAGAAGAACGCAGCAGCCCCAAATCGGCTACAAAGATTCCTCTGCCTCGAGAACCGCAAAAGACGTTGAATCGCCTTATCAGCTTCCGCATTTCAGAAGCCGACTACCAGACGCTCGTGGGCTCCCGCGAAGAAATGAAGATTGGACTGAGTCATCCACCTATCCCAAGGGGGAGGACTTCTTGTCAAAGGGACGGCCATTCGTTCGTTTGTTGTTCTCTCTCTTGGTCACGCTGCCTCCTTGTTGTGGCCTCTGCAACGTCTCCCGCTATGCGGCAAAATGTTTCCTACTACCAGCCTCACAGCCAACTGGCGCCAAACCCTAGCGTCTACGGGGCGCGCGCCCTCGACATGAGCGGCTATTTTGGCTGCTCGTAAGACGAGGCGCAAAGAGGCGGGAATAGACAAGGACGGTTCCGGTTTGTTGCCGGCGGCTGGACTCCCGCCCCGCCCACAACGCTCGTATTTCTATCGTTACTTTTACCACTAGATCGAGGAGATTGGCCACGCAATTCGTAGCGGTTGGCGGGATGTGTTTCCTAAGTTCGAAACGATTGCCTCCCGGCTTTAGTAAAGCCGAAAGAGTCCCGTCGCCATCGACCCATAGGGAAGACAGCGGTTATCCGGAAACGCAAAGCTCGGGCTGTTGTGCTCGGGCAGCGGCAGGCGCGCATTCGGCTCAGATCATGCCCCGGCTATCACGCGATCTGCGCTCGCATGCATATGCCGGCAGGGCTCGATGAAGCTAGTATAGTAGCGTTCGGGGAAATGAGTGTCACGCAGAGGGCTTCAGCCGGATGAGGGTCTCGCGTTGGTAAATTCTTTGAGCGGAGCATCTGTAATAGCCACGACACCAACGACCGCGTGGCATGGGGCAACTATGCGGGGTTTCCGGACAGTCCCGCCTATTTCCTCGCACAAAAATACTTGTGCGGGCGAGCCTGTCCACTAATGACCTTTGGAGTCGAAGGCGGATTCGAAGCTGCGAAGAAGTTCTCGACGCGCTTAAATTGGTTAAGCGGCTGGTCAATTTAGGAGACGCCAAATCGCTCGCCTGTCACCCAGCCTGGACCACACATCGACAGATGCCGGCCGAACCACAGTCCTGGCTGGCTATGCGGATTCCCGGGCGAAGGCCAACCGGATTCCCACGCCATCGCGAGAAAGCGTTCCGCAGCGCCGCGGGATTTCTCTCTCCGTTGTGGTATTTTCCTAGATGCTTGCTCCATGTACGCTGGTAGAAAGTGGTGACTTGTGATTCTGAAGATCCCCCCACGGCAGCGCTTTAGCGACGTACGCAGATGGGCGGCGTTCGCCGCTTCGCTGGGCCTGCATTTCACCACCGCGGCGCTGCTGGTTTCGCTTCGAGTGACGGTCCAACCCGACTTCCCTGACGAGAAGCAGTATCGCCTTTTGCCGCTGCCGGCGCCGAGCGCGAAAAAGAAGATCCAGTGGTACGAATTGCGTCGGGCAATTCCCGAAATTGCGCCTGAGCATCGGTACGGTCCGTCGGAAACGCCGCAAGGCGAAAAAGGTCCGAGAACGCTCATCGTCCACTCGCCAAACCCGATTTCCACCCGGCAAGTCATTCTACAAGCGGATCGGCCGGCGCCGTTGCCCGCGGATGTCCCAGCGCCGGATATGGTGGTGACTCGCGTGAAACCTGAGCCGAAGAAATTTGTTCCGCCTTCGCCCCAGCCCGATCAGCCGGCGCCTGAACCTCCTAAACCATTGGAACCGGCCCCCCTCTTGAACGCGCTTCCGGCCTCGGAACGACTTGGCCCGGAGTTTTCGGCCATCAAGCTGCCTCCACGCCGCTTTGTACCGCCCACCGCGACCCGCGCACCAAAGCCACCGGCGCCAGCGATTCCTGTCGCTCCTACGCTCACCGCGCTTCCCGAAGGGATCCAGGCTGTGGTTGCCAATGTTATCCCACCCGACCGCCTCATCATCGCGCTTCCGGAAGGATCCCGACCCGCGCAAATCGCCAACGCGCCCGAACCTGGACCTGTTTCCAGCGGTGTGTCGCCGGATTCCGCGCCCAAGATCGCTGACCTGGTTTCCCGCGGCGCTCCGGGGAATGCGCCCCCCGCAATTTCGACCGCGCCGCGGCCTGCGCCCGTTGTCGTCAAAGAAACCGTGTTCCGATCCCTGCCCCGCACCATGGCGGCGCCGCTGCGTCCCTCTTCCCGCGTTATTCCTCCCGCCGTGGAAGCTCAGTTCGCCAACCGCAACGTCTACACCTTCGTGATTCCGGATGTCGGATTGCCCGAGTATTCGGGAGACTGGGTGCTGTGGTTCGCCGAGGACACGTCTACTTTGGGCGAATTCGCTCGGATTTCCGCTCCCGTTCCCGCCCGTAAATATGCGCCTTCCGCCGATGTTCCCTTGGGGGCGGACACGTTCGCAGGCGGCGCGATTCCGATTGCGGCCAGGATCGATAGCAGCGGTAGGGTGTCTGCAGCGCGAGTGCTGCGAGGACCGAGCTCGGAAGCCTTTCGCCGCCGAGCCGCGGACGAGCTTCAGACCTGGGAATTCGAACCCGCGCTTCGCAACGGGAGTCCCATCGCCGTCGATGTCGTGCTGGAACTTCCTTTCCGGCCCGCAGCCGGCGTTCGGCAGGCCGCGCAGTAACCTGGTCTTTACCGCTTGGCGCCGCGGCGCAGCTTGCGCGCGAGCACAAGACCCGCCCATCCCCGACCCAGCGCCGCGTAATACGCGGGCTCGGGCGCCAACTGGACCAGGAAAGTTTGAACGTTCGAATTCAGCGTCGTTCCATCGTAGCCGCCGCTCACCACCACCCACTTGGTCGAGGTTGATCAAGTTGGGATTGGCCGACAACTGGCCTCCGCGTATAACCCCTTCTTTCAGCTGGTGGTCATAAGAATCGTATACAGCCGACCATAATCACTACGACGCCTTTGGAGAAGGCTCGAAAGGAGGGACTCCACATCATGGCGGATGTCGCGTCGGGTTCGGCGCAAACCAGATCGTCAGCCGTAGGTTCATCTTGAGAATACTCTTCGCGGAGCACGAGCCAAAGCTCGGTCGGCTCTTCGTTGATGATTTGCTGCTTCCTTTCTTCGCTGAGCCGGATCATTCATTCAGCTCCACCTCTCGCAGCCGAGAAGCTTGCCATAAGAGAACCCTGGGAATACAACCGTTTGCCGGAACGTACGCAGGACGAAATCGTGAAGTGGATGGGAGCGACGCTTGAGTGACGGAGCAGCGATCAATCAGCGATATCGATAATTTGATTGAGAGCCTTACAAGCGAGCGCAAAAACGCCTTCGGGCACTTGTTTTAACGGGTGCGGCTTCGCGTCCCGAGCCTGCCAGTCGAAAGATTTCGGCTGGTGCACAAGGATGTAGCTCGTCTTCTTCCCTGGGCGATCAATTCTCAGAGCGAAAGGATTGGTCTCGTTGTATTCCGCTGTGGTCATCGGAAGCCCAATCACAATACCGGTCCGCTCGTTGAATGCCTTTGGCGAAAGAACCAGCAGCGGGTGAAAATCCCTCATCTCGCGGCCCGCCTGGGGGTTACAGTTGATCCAGATCATGTCCCGCCGGTCAGGAGTCCAGCGTTTCGACGCCATTAGACAACCTCACGCCCGATACGCCTTGTGACCATAGCTTCGCCGCCATGGCGCTGCGGATCGAACAACGCGAGTCTCTGGGCCAAACTCAGGAAGGGTTTACCGATAGGGGAAACCAGGACGGACGAGTCCCGTGTTGACACGCGAACCTGCTGGCCCGCCTTGAAGCCCGCCCGTCTCGCGACCGAAGACGGGATCCGAACTGCCAGGCTGTTGCCCCATTTCTGAATTCTGAGTTCTGCCGACTTCACTATGACCACATTGTATCAACCTGTTTATACAGTCCCGCTATCCGTTGGCGGGGGAGTACAAATTCAGGAATGAGAGCGAAGGGGCAGACTGGTGGGCCAGCGCCGCGGAGGGCGCCTGCACGAGCCAAAGCCCGGTCGGCTCCTCGTCGATGAACTTGCCGCTTCCTCAATTCGCTGAGCATCATTCATTCAGCTCCATCTCTTCGGATGATTCACCCGCGAGAGCCACTACATCCCTGAGCGAGCGTTTTTTATTCTTGCCGCGGACGACACGACCTACGAAGCCGAGCTGTGTCGCCCCGTTATCGCGATTGCGGCGAATGTCCTCACGGTTAACCTGAGAGTGGTCGCTCATGAACCCCGAAACATCCCACGGTTTCTTGAAAACGAACGTTGCATGTCCAGCCTGGGGAATTTCCGAGATCAACAAGGTCGCCCAAATGAACAGATATTCCTCGCGAAAAGGGAACCAGGTTGCGGAGCGTTTACGGCTGCGCTCGGCCGAGCTCGCGCCGATTTCCAATCGGCCTTGTGATGCGCAGGTCAGCTGGCGGCGCGCTCCAGGTGCACCATCGAACCTGTGCCAAAACTGTGGCAAAACTCCATGCTTTTGAAGCTCCAGGGTTGCTGTTTGAGCGAGAGCAGATTCCCCAAGTTGCTGATATTAGGCACATTCGTATAGAGCGAATGGGGTGTTTAGAGCCGGTGAACATTGTTCGTAATCAGCAGGTCGCCGGTTCGATCCCGGCAGGTGGCTCCATAATTCTCAACGATTTACGTTTCACTGGATTGTGGCTGATGCCTCAACTACAGGGACTTTCACAGGGACTCCCTCTGAATTTTCAGCTTTTGGTCGGAGGGTGATCCCCGCTACCGCCTCCCGCTTCGCCGCCATACGGATGTGGCTGTACCGCTCCAGCATGGACCGGCTCATGTGGCCCATGAGAGCCAACATGGTGGACTCCGAAACGCCCGCTTCGGCCAATCGTGTGGCGAAGGTATGCCGGAGGTCATGCAGCCGGCAAGAGACACCCTCGTGCTTCCTGAGCGTTTCCCAGGCGTGCTTGACATCGGTTATGGGGCGGGTTGGATCGGCGGGAAGGGGGGATCCCCAGGCGAACAAGAAATGCTCCGGCTTCGGTTCACCGAAACGATCCTCGAACCAAACCCGATGCGCCCCAAGGATGGATGCCAAATCGTCATTGATCGGGATGACGCGCCCGGTTCCGCTGGAGGTTTTCGCCCGCCCCACGCTGAGAGTCTTTCCCATTAAATCGACTTGCGCCCAGGTGAGTGAGAATCCCTCGCCGGCGCGCATGCCGGTGAGCAATAGCGCCGGTATCAGCGTGCGGAGGTTCGGGCTTGGCGAATCCCGCAGGAAATCCAGGAGTCCCTTCTGTTCTGCCGGAGATAGCGCCCGGCCCACGTCCTTCCGCTCTTCGAGCTTGCGGACCTTCGGCCACAGCAATGACCACGGTTGCCCAATGGCCCGGCTCAATTCGCCAAGTTCCATGTTGATCGTCCGGCCCGCAATGCCTTGGCTTTGCCGCTTGCGGATGTAGCCGCGGATGCGATCCTCAGTGACGTCGGGCAGCACCAGCGTCCCCAGTTCCGCCTGAACGCGGGCTAACCGGCCATTGGCGAAAAGCACACTCTTGGGGCGGTGGTTCAGCTTGTAGCCGTCCAGATACGCGGTAACCACATCGTCAACCGTGCGGATGCGCTTCGCCTTCTGGTCCGTGGGTAGGCCCGCGGCCGCGCGCTCCAGTTCAGCCTTGCGCCGCTTCTCGTATTCCTTCGCTACCGTCTTTGAGGTTGCGCCGGTGGACTCCTGAAACCGCTTGCTTTGGGGTGAACCCCTAAGGTGAGACACGAACGAAAAGACGCACTTGCCGTTCGCTTGAAATAAATTGTAGCCGATTACTTTCCGCGGCAGCATGGTCCCATGCTCGACCGCGGATTTTTTCTCACTCAGCAGGCCATTCGTC
>DATDGT010000333.1:0-24029 GCA_036521975.1 Bryobacteraceae bacterium | reverse complement strand
CTCCAACGCTTTCTTCGACTCTCTCGGCCTTCCGAAGTTGGCGGTCGGGCGCTAGCTCAACCCGCCGAACCGCCGTATACGGACCCGTACGTACGGTGGTGTGACAGGGAAAGCGAGTGATCGCCTACCTATGTCGATTCTACATTTTTCTGCAGGTGGGTCAGGCAAGACGGTGGCACGGGCTTCAGCCTGTGAACTTGACCGGGAAATGAGATTTTTGGAGCCAGATGAAGTCAGAATGAAGCAGAATGAAGGTCTCCGCGATCGATTTTATAAAGAGTACTCAGAATTGCAAAGTGGTTTGCATGGTAAGGATCAATGGGGCTTCGATCAATTGATCGCGGAATCACAGGCTAAAGCCGGCTAAAGCCTGTGCTAACGCTCTACTTCTCGAAGTAGAGCGCGCGAACCTCGCCATCCACTTGCGGCGCTTCGGAATGCGAGTACTCCACACGAAGCGGCGTTCCTGGCTGGACGCCGCAAACAAGATCGGTGACTCCGCCGGACACCTCAACTTTTTTCGGATCGGCAATAAGGAACGTCTTTGTGGCACCGCCCATGTCTAAAATAATCAGCGCCCTCTCTCCCAGGCAGCGCAGCTCTGAGAGTTCTCCAACGGCGAATTCTCCAACGGCGGAAGGTAATGGCGGAGGGGTTGGAGCGGGGACCGATTCGGACGTGGCTTCCGGCATGGCGTAATATCCGCTGCGGGCGCGCACCGAGGGATTACCGTAGCCCTTCACTTTTACGTCGATCTTGGGGAAAGTTCCATCCAGTGCCGGATTGGTGGGCGTGTAAGCCAGCAAATACTGATTGCGGATCTCGTGCGCGATTTGCGGCGTGACGCGTTGCACTTCGGCCAGATCTTTCGGGTAGTAATCGAGTCCGCCGGAGGCTTCCGCCAGAGCTTTCAGCGCGCCGTGGGCGTCGCGGGCGTAGCGCGGCTCTTCCTCGCTCAGCAGACCGATGCGATAGATCAGAACTTCGCTATGCTGGGCTGTGCGCACGAGGGCCTCCTGCGTGGGATTGCCGTCGCTGGCGTTGTCGTTGCCGTCCGTCACCACCACCAAAACCTTCTTATCGTGCTTGCCGCTTTTCTTCACGTAATCGATAGAGAAACTGACGGCGGTGCGCATGGCCGTTCGGCCGCGCGAATCCAGCCGGTCCAGCGCCGTACGCAACTCGGCATTCCAACAGCAGTTAGGCTTAAAGCTTGAATCGACCAAGGCTCCCGTGGATGTGATAGTGTTCGATCGGGTGACGAAGCCCACGGAGAACTAAGACCCCTGCGTCCACATCCACCACGAATGCTGAATGCTCTCATATTCCTCTGTATTGCCGCCTTCGGTCTGCCGGCTGCCGCCTTCGGCCAGTGGCTGCACTATCCGACCGCCGATGTGCCGAGAAAACCCGACGGAACCCCCGACTTAACGGCGCCGCCACCACGCCTGGCGGACGGGAAACCCGATTTCTCGGGCATATGGCACGCCGCCCGGCGCAACCCGTGCAATGCAGATCTAAGCCGCTTCATACCGTGCGGCATCGAGATTGGGGGATCGCCGCACGCACTCAACTTTGGTGTCGATATGGCGGGCGGGCTCCCGTATCAGCCTCGGGCGGCCGAACTGGTGAAGCAGCGGACGGCGGACGGCGGCATCGACGATCCACACGTGCGCTGCTTCCCCGATATTCCGCCGCGACAGTGGACGATGCCTCACTTGCTAAAGGCGGTCCACTCGCCTAAGCTGCTGGTGCTGCTCTATGAAGTGAACGCGATGTACCGGCAGATCTTCATCGATGGACGGCCCTTGCCTGAGGACCCCAACCCAGGATGGAATGGGTACTCCACCGCTCGATGGGACACAGACACGCTCGTTGTTCAAACAACCGGCTTCCGCGACGATCTGTGGATCGATATGAGCGGCAGTCCGCTGAGCAGTGCCGCCAAACTCGTCGAACGGATTCGGCGACCCAATTACGGGACACTCGAACTTGAGATCACGGTCGACGACCCCAAAGTCTATACGCGCCCGTGGTCCGTCAAAATGACTCAGAACATCGAACTCGATACCGAATTGATCGACGAGATCTGCCTCGAGAACGAGAAATCATACGAGAGAATGCAGGCCGTACGGCCGAAGAAGTGAGCTGCGGGGCGCGGGCGGCGGGTTGCCCTATCGTCACGTGGCAGCGTGCAAGAACTTACTGAGCGGCAGCGGCTCGCGCCGCCACCGGCACTCCAAGCAGCGGCCGGCCTCCCAGCGAGAGTTTGAAGCCGAATAGCGCCAACCCCGCGATAACAGCCAGCATGACCCACGAACTTAGTCCGTACCAAGCGCTGAAATTAGTGGTAAACACCAAATTGATGCCCGTGTCGATCGCAAAGAGGGCGACGGCAGTGGCAAAAACTCCATAGCGGATCAACAACACCAGCAGTGTGCTGTAAATGGCGCCAAACAATAGCGCTGGGTAATACCAGACGAACCCGTTGTGAATCCCGTTGCTGGTTCCCTCCGCGGTCCAAAGGGCAACAAAGATCAACCCCGCCAGCCACTGCCGCCGGAGGATTGCCCGGAGAAGAAACAGTACCAGGAAGAACTGCACCGCCCCGCTAATGGAAAGCCGCACGCCGCCCAGCAAACGGCCAAGTACCCAGTTGAACCCCATGAGATTTGCCACGCCCAAATCGTCATCTAACCCCCCGCCTTGTCTTATGATGGCGTAAATATACAGGCAGATCGCCCCTAAATAAATGACACTCGCGAACAATCCGTAGAGGATATCGCGGCCCACCATCGGGTCCCGCCACTTGCCTTGGAGAATGCGCGACCAGGTCACCAGTGATTGTGGCCAGTAGCGTCGCACCCACGGTTCCAGCGCCAGATACAGCGTCCAGAACACCGCCATGGCGAACAAGGCATTTGCAATAGCTCGTCCGATCATGCCTAATTCACCGTCGAAGTCGCTGAAGTTGTGGTGCGTGCCAAGAGTCCATCCGGCAACATACAGTGCGGCCAGAAAAGCGCCCACGCGCAGCGCTCCCCGTCGATCGCCGCGCCCCGCCTTCCAGTTGTAGCGCGCCACTAAAATCGCGGCAATCAAGATGATAAGGATGAGCGAGGAGAAAGCGATCTTGTAAACACGGTCAAAGAGCGAACTCTGGTTTCCGGATGCTTCTTGCACTTGCCACGGCCATAGGACTTCGAAATAGACGGGCTTGCCCTCAAATGCAGCGGCTTCAACCCGCACTTCGACGTTTTTGGCGCCGGCGTATGGCCCACTCCAGGCTTTGCGAATATCAGACTGCGCCGTTACCGTCCATCGGGGTGGGACCTCTTTGAATTGGCTAAGATCGAGACCCGCGGAACGAAACAGCGCGCCCCAATCCGCAGTTGCCTCGACCTTTCCTTTGCCGCGAGCCGGCGGCGTGGCAACCAGCCTGAGCAGCTTGCCGCGTAAATCCACAACGATCGATTTCATTCCGGGCACATCCTGCGGGGGATTGGTCAAGCTGACCGCGTCGTCGGTAGTGGAAAACATCGGCTGCGGGCTTTCGCGGTACCAGAATTCCAGCGGCCACGGTGGATTCTTATACTCCTCCGTCCAGGCGGCAAGATCGGTGATTTTGCGCTGCGTGTAGCGCGCTTTCTGATCCACTTGGTCGAGCCCCGACGCCGAGTCGGCGCCGGGCTCAAAGCCGAGGTCGCGGAGAATATCGCGGGCGCGAGAAGTCAGCACCTCCGGCGGATTCTCCAGCGGCAGGAAGTTCACTCGCTGTAGGTGCGCAAGCGCGGCAGCTACAATCACGAGCCCAATGAAAACGCCGGCCAAAGCCGGAATGGTGAATTTTCGCGGAATAGCTTCGCTCGAACCGGAGGCCGCGACCAATTCGGGCGAAGGCACCTCGCCGGCGGCAAGCGCCGCAGCCAGCGGATCGCCGCCCGGCAACGAGGCGGCTAGGGCCAGCGCTGACGCCGGACGCTTGCGCGGATCGGGATCGAGACACTGCTTGATGGCCCTCTCAACGGACGGATCCACGTCGGAAACCAATGAGGAAGGATCGCTTAGGGTACTTTCTTTCCGCAGCTTCAGGATCTCCGCCGCGGTTTCAGCCTTGTGGGCGGGCTTGCCGGTGAACATCTCATAGAACACAAGGCCCAATGCGTAAAGATCGCTCTGAACCGATACCTCTCGGCCTTCGAGTTGTTCCGGCGCCATATAGGCCGGAGTGCCATGACGTAATTCGGATTCCTCCAACTGAGACGCAAGCGCTGCTAAACCAAAGTCGGCAATTCGCAGCTCACCGCGGCCATCGATCATGATGTTGCCCGGCTTGAGATCGCGATGAAGCACGCCCTTCGAGTGGGCTGCGGCAAGTCCGGCGCACATCTTTCGTGCGAATTCCGTGGCCTTGTCGGAAGGGAGGCGGCCGATGCGGCGCAGCAGGCTAGACAGATCCTCGCCGTCTATGTACTCCATAGACAGGTAGGGCTGCCCCTCGACCTCACCAATGTCGTAAACGCGGCACACATTGGCGTGGGTTATTTGGCGCGCGATGCGGACTTCGTCGTAGAAGCGAGTCAGCAAATCCAGATTGCCGCGCGCCGATTCCGGCAGGAATTTCAGCGCCACGGGCTGGCCCAGGACGATGTCATCAGCGCGAAACACCTCGCCCATGCCGCCTTTGCCGAGCCGGGAGACAATTCGATAACGGCTGGCGATCAACGATCCTGGGTCGAAGCGATGCGGAAGCTGCTTGGGCCTGGAGACGGTCGCCATCGTCATCGTCATGGCAACGGTCTCTAGAGGCGTGCCGCCGTTGAGCGCAGAGCCGCAGCGAAGGCAAAACTGGCTGCCGGAAGGCAGGTCAGCCGAACAGTTGCCGCAGTGGCGCATCCCGAAGTCAGCATACCGCAGTCCGCCAATTCAACCTGGCGCGTTTTGGGGAAGGGCGTCTCACCAAAGAGATCGCTGGCTATTCCGCTTCAATTCCCTGAGGGTCTCTCCGCCCGATCTATAACCAGGCCATCGAGCGGCGCCTTCGTGGTCTCCAGTTTCAAGCCAAGTTGTTCTTGAAGCGCCGTGAATAAAGACGGGGCGGTGGAATCTCCCGGGTTATCGAACGGCGCGAACTCAGCGTCGAAGTTAAACTCGCCCGCCAGGCCCGTGCGGTCGAGCACCGGCTGGCGCGTCGTGAGCAGCAGCAGAAAGGCCAAGTCACGGATTTCCACTTTTCTGCCTGTGAGTTTGTCGGCGAGCCCGTTCGCGTCTGTGTGGCGGCGGATGCCCAGCATGCGCCTGTCCTCAGCTTTCGGCGTGGTCAGCTTCGATCCGCTTCTTGCAATCGTCAATGCATAGGCCGGGACGTTCTTCGTTTCGTGATGCACCACCAGCTTGAACCGGTCCGCCAGCAGGGACTGGAGCATTTGTTCGATCCCCGTCGCGTCGCCATGCATGAATTGCTCGAAGGTATAGGTCGGAGCGCCCTCGGGGATCAGCGCTTGAATCTCGAATCGTTCGGACCGTATCCACGAAGGTCCGCCTGTAAGCAGGTCGGCGAAACTGATGTAGGAGCAACCCCAACCGGGTTGCTGCGAGGAGGTCTTGTTGTATCCATATGCCCAGGTGATCAACGCGTAGGGAGTGGTCGTGACGGTGAAGCGGCGACCCACGACTTGGGGCGCATGGCCATCGCATCCCACTCCGATTCCGCCGCTGCCCGGCGTGCCGGCCGCGCCGCCGCTTTCGACCTGACCGACCGGTTTTACGGATGCGACTTCAAATGCAGGCGTCGAAGCTTGGCCCCAAGCCGCAGCCACGGCAACACATGCGCAAACCAGATGGTGAGTCGTCATTGACTTCTGTCTTCTGTCTTCTGTCTTCTGTCTCCTGACTCCTGACTCCTGACTCCTGATTATTTCACCCCCATCGCCAGCACTTTATTCGTATCCACCGTCTTCGGCACTACGACGCCCACCCAGGCGAAGAGCATCTCGTCCCAGCTTTGATCGCCCCAAGTGACTTTGACCGTGGGATCGGGATTGTTCTTGTTATTCGCCGAATTGTCCCAGTGCGCGATCAGCTCGATACGCGTGCCTTTCGGGATTTCCCTAGGCTTCTGTTCGTAGTAAATCATCTGCCAGTTGAAGTCGAAGTGCGGCACGCTGACGAGCATTTCCGATTCGCCCGTCGGGTAGTGGAGCTCGATGTCCATGTCCTTGCCGCGCAGGTGCATGTGTGGCTGCGAGTAGATTAACTTTACCGGTTCGTCGAACCGGCCCATCGTCGTAGCGCCGTAATTCGCGTCGCCGGGCGGGATCGTGAAATCCATCCGCGCCAGAGGCAGCGTCACGAGCCTTTCCTTGGGCGGTTCCTTGGCGAGAACGAATCCCACCCGGGTCATGTCCTCCTGTTCCGTCCCATTGGCGGTGTAGTGCATCTCGAAAACCAGGTCCGAGCCGGCCGGGATGAGCTTCGCCGCCTGATGATTCAGATCGAAATACTCGGCGTGAACTCCCGGCACATAACCGACCAGCCATTCGTTGACAGTGAAGCGCGGGTCCACTGGCGCGGGCAGCACTTCCTTGCCGTCCTGCTTGGGAGGAACGTAAGGCTCGCCCAGCTTGGCGTCCTTCATCCACAGCGAGCCCGGCGGGCGCACGTGAACGCTGGCGTGATGGACAACTTTGCGGTTTCCGGGGCGAATTTCTCCGTCCAGAAGCCAGGTGTCCTGCTTGAAATTGGTGGGGACCACGAAGTAGGTGTACTCGACGGTGCCCTTGGCGGGAACCTTGAACGGTTTGGACATGGAGAATACCACGTCGGGCTTGATGTTCCAGCCTTCATGCCATTCGACCGGCGCGGGTTTGTCGTTCGCGTCGCCTTCCGGCGCGCCCTGGTCCGCCCAGGCCACAAGCGTGGCGACATCCGCTTCGCTCAACCGCCGGTCGTTGAGGAAATGACCGTAGCGAGGATCGGCAAACCACGGCGGCATCTTTTTTGTGAGGACTGCGGTACGGATCGATTTCGCCCACGGACGGGTCGATTCGTAGGTGAGGAACGACATGGGCGCAATCTCGCCTGGGCGGTGGCAGGTCTGGCAGTTTTTCTGGAGAATGGACAGGACGTTTTTGTTAAACGTTACCGGGCCTTCTGCGCCAAACAGTGCGGCGGCCAAAGCGAGGCTCAGGAAGACAGATTTGGTCATCGAAGCCTCTATAGCCCTATTCGATCACAAATGTGACCCAGTGGCAACACCATGATGTACTACCTCGCCTACGCCGAAAACAACTGGTGGTTGTGGGTTCAAGGCGGCAGCTCAGGGCAGTGGATTACGCCGGAGGCAGCTAGGGCCTGCTTGCAAAAGTTTGCGTAACGAATCCGCTCCCTGGCAGTCGTGGCTTCCATGAGAAGGCCGGTCCCTGTCAAGGAAAAAATAGAGTCAAGCCAAAAATAAAGTCAAGTAAAACCTAATCTAAATAAAAAACTTCCTTGCGCCGCGGGCCATAATCCTTCAAGCGGGATCTACAAGGGGGGGGGTCAGCGAAGCGATCTGAAACCCCTCTTGTGGGGGAAACCGCCTGCGAGATGCATGCAGCGCCCATCGCCGCATTCCCGTTTTCCTCCCGTGTGCCCGGGCGCTGGCGGGCGGCCCGCCGGCGGGGTGGGCCGGGGCCGTTTCTTTGATGTATTTCGGGACGTGCACCGTGCGCGGTTTCGTCCCGCGCTCTTCCAGTAGATTCATGGCAGGTCAGACGGCTTTGCTAGTTCGAATATCGGAGGCAGCGGCAACCCGATACGCAATTCGCGGTGAGCTTACGCGAATCGGCCGAAGCGAGGACAACGACATTGTTCTTGATGATCCCCGGGTCTCTTCGCATCACGCGGAAATCCGGCTTGTGGATGGCGTTTACAGGCTTTTCGATCTCGATAGCACCGACGGTACCTATATTTCCGGCGAGCGGGTTAGCGAAGCCACTTTAGTGCCGCCGGTTGTTTTTCAGCTAGGGGGCTCCGGGCCAGAATTGCATTTTCTCCTCGAAAGTGCCGCGCCGGACCCGGATAGCCCTATCCTCCCATCCATTTCTGAAAAACAGGAACAATTGTCGTCGCGCGCTGTTGCCAGAGCACGACGGCGAAGGCACAGCCGTGCGTTCGATCAAACCGCGACGATTATGCGAGTGATGCTGAAGCTCGATCGCTCCAGCAAGCAATTCAAGATCATGATCGCCGTACTCGTTTTCGCGTTGGGCGGAATCAGCGTTTACGGCGCTATAAAATTCCGGAGGCTCACGACGGAAACGGGGATGCTGCATGCCCGGATGCAGAACATTGAAATACGCTTGGAACAATCGGGCCTGAAGCCGGCCGAGACTGAACAGCTCCTGGGTCGCCTTGACGAATTTCAAAGCCAGGAGAAGAAACTGGAGAGCGGGGTGCTCTATCGGATTGGACCAGGCCGCGAGGAAGATCCGGTGGTCCACGGTATTCGGACCCTAATGGCCGAGTTCGGCGGCGAGACGTACAGCATACCTCCGGAATTTCTCGACGCGGTGAATAGCTTCATCGCCAGATATCGTGGGCCGGATCGCCCGATATTCGAGCACGTATTGGGTGACGCTCGGCCGTATGTAGAGACGATGCGGGAAATTTTCAAGCAACAGCACCTTCCTCCCGACCTCGCGTATATGACGGTGGCGGAAAGTGGAGTTCATGCCAGGGAAATCAGCAATGCCGGCGCCGTGGGGTGGTGGCAATTCACTTCGGCTACCGCGGAACGTTTCGGATTGAAAGTGGACGGGCGGTACGATGAGCGCCGCGACGTCCAGAAATCGACCCTGGCCGCCGCTAAGTACATTCGGGAATTAATCCTCGATTTCGGGAGCGGCAGTTCCGTGATGCTGGCTTTGGCGGCGTACGATCTCGGCCCCGCCAAGGTAAGAGAGGCGATCCAGCGCGTGACTGATCCGATCAAACAGCGTGATTTCTGGTATCTCTACCGCACCCGGGCCTTGCCCCCCGAAACGCGAAACTATGTTCCGAAGGTCATCGCGGCGATGATCATCGCGCGCGACCCGAAACAGTTCGGCTTTTAGGAATCTAGCCCGCAAAATCTGAGAATTGGTCTCGCAGACTTGTGGCTTGCCGACGCCGTTTGCGGGGAGGGCAAGCTGTCAGCATTCAGCGTTCAGCTGTCAGCCTTTAGCGATCAGCTTACGGTTGGATTCGACCTTCAAGACAATGGCAGCAGTCGCGCGCCGTGCGGCGACGAGATCAACGAGCTTCTGAATGGCAGCATCGGCCCGAATGCTGACCGCACTGCTTCAGAAGCTGAACGCTGATAGCTGATAGCTGATTGCTATATTTAGAAACGTTGATATGGCAGGAATTTGCCCGACATCGTGATCCGCACCCGATCTCCTTTCGGATCCGATTCCCGCTCGATGTCCATAACGAAGTCAATCGCGCTCATGATGCCGTCGCCGAACTCCTCATTGATTAAAGCTTTCAAAGTCGGCCCGTACCCCTGAACCAGCTCATAGAAGCGGTAGATCAGAGGATCTGAAGGAGGCATTTTCAGATTCGCGCCGCGTTCGTCGGGAGGCTCCGCCAATATTCGCGCTGCGTCCTCATCCAGTTTCAAAACGGCGGCGGCCCGCTGAGCCTCCTCGATGGTAAGAGTCTGCTGTCCCAGAAGTGCCGCGGTGTAGAAGACCGGAGATCCCGTCCCCAGCGCCAGCGCCAATTGTTTCCAGGTCAGCCCCTCCCGGCGTTTTGCTTCCAAAGCTCTCGCTGTCACATCTGTTCTGTTCATAAGTCACCTTTAGACAAAGTGTGCCAGCAAACCACGAGGTTTGCGCGATCTACGCTCCAACTATAACTTCGCGTCTAATAAATCCACAAAATCGACGCTCCAGGGATGGGATCGTAAGTCCAACCGCGCAACCGTGATGGGCAGGCGAAAGCGCCGGGGACCGGCGCTTCCCGGATTCAAATACATGACGCCATTTTTTTCGGTTCGGCTGGGCTTATGGGAGTGGCCGCTGACAACCACCTGGAACTGAGCTGCCGCAGGATCGAGGTCGAGTTGCGCAAGATCGTGGAGGACGTATATCAGAGTTGAGCCCGCTTCGGCGACTGCCGTTGCCGGAAGGCGCGACGCCCAAGCGCCATTATCGATGTTGCCCTTCACGGCGACTACGGGAGCTAGAGCGCTTAGCTGATCGATGATTTCTGGCGCGCCCACATCCCCCGCATGGATGATGAGATCGGAACCCTGCAAGGCGGCCAGGGCCTCGGGGCGCAGAAGTCCGTGGGTGTCGGAAATCAAACCGACGGATGCCACGGCTCGCATAGTTCGATGCTACCGGATCTTTGTCTTAAGTACACTATCAGTTATGAAGAAGGAACGCTCCGTTGCAGAGAAGTTCAGAGAGATCATCAAACGATGGTTGCGCCGCGGCCATCCTGAGCATCCGGACGATCCGTACGCGTTGGTGGGCGCGCCGAAAAAGCCGCGACCACCTCTTCGCAGCGCGGCAGCCGCCGTGCGGCCGGATTCCGATTCCTGACGCGTCACCGGCTTGCACTCCCATATATCAGGGTGGTCGGCATGGGCTTGAACAAGGGCTTGGAGAATCTCAACGCCGGCAACGGTGCCACTAGACGTACGATGGCGAATTCGGCAATAATATCCAACTGATTCCGGCCTGTAATCTCGTCGTAACGCCCTGGAGCTATCATTGTGCACCGCTTCCGGAAGGACAGACATGCTCCGAACGATTCCATTCTGGGCTCTGGCAATTCTGGTGATTGCCGGGCTGGTTTATTCTCAGAAGCGCAGTCTGCAGACCGTGGGACCGGCGGACGACGGCGGCTTCCTGCTCAACAGCGGCTGGCGCATCAAGCCGGCGGGGATAAAAATTCCTCTTTCTACATTGCCTATGTCCCAAGCGCTCGCTCCGGATGGCCGCACGTTGGCCGTGCTCAATGCCGGCTACGCGCCCGCATCCGTGAGCCTGGTGGATCTCGAGAGGGCGCGGGAGACGGCGCGTGTGACCATCGGCGATGGCTGGCGTGGAATGGCGTTTTCGCCCGCGGGTGACAAGCTCTATATCGGCGACGGCGCGCGGGGCTCCCTCACCGAATACCGTGTTCAGGGAGCCAGTCTCTCGATCACACGGAAGATGGATTTGTTCCCCCCCGGCTTCTCAGGTGAGAAGCCCGGTTCGCCGCATCTGATCGCCGATGTCGTTGCTGGAAATGGCCAGGTCCTGGTTGCCGATGAAGAGCAGGACAAGATCACGGTAATCGATGCGGCTGAAGGAAAAGTGCTGCGCAGCTTCGCGGTGGCTCGCAACCCTTACGCCATGCTGCTCAATCCGGACGGGGAAGCGGTTTTTGTTTCCAGTTGGAGTACGGCGCAGGTAGTCGAATACCGCCTGTCTGACGGTGCGGAGTTGGCGCGCATCGTCGTCGGCGCTCATCCCACCGAGATGGTATGGCTTCCAGCCCCGAGTGGCCGCGGGGCAGACAGTGACGACGAGCCCGCGCCGTCTTCCCCGCGCCTGGCCGTTGCTTGTGCTAACACGAACTCTGTCTACGTGATCGAGAAACAGCGTGGCGCTTGGCGCATCGAGGAAAAGATCAACGTAGCCCTGACGCCGCGCCAACCGGTCGGCATGACGCCGAGCGCCCTGTCGGTAAGCCCCGACAACCACCGCCTCTATGTCGCCTGCTCCGACGCCAACGCGGTGGCTGTGGTCGATATCACTGCGCCGGCCAGCAGAGTTGTGGGGTTCGTCCCCACGGGATGGTACCCGACGGCAGTTCGCGCCCTGCGCGATGGCCGGCTGGTGGTGCTTAATGGAAAGGGTCTGGGCTCGCATCCCAATCCCGAAGGCCCCGATTTCCGGCGCCGGGAACAGCCGGGCGTGAAGATCCAGTATGTCGCTGCGATTCAGGAAGGTTCCGCTTCCCTCATCAGCAGCTTTGACAACCACCAACTCCAGATCTATACCAAGACTGTGTTTGAGAACTCTCCGTATCGTGATTCGGTATTGCAGAGAGCAGGAATCCAGAAGGGCAATCCTGTCCCTGACACCCCGGGCGGACCTACTCCCATCAAACACGTCATCCTGCTGATGAAAGAGAACCGCACGTACGATCAGGTTCTGGGTGATATGAAGGAAGGGAATGGTGACCCCAACCTTGTATTGTTTGGCGAAAAGGTCACTCCCAATCACCACAAGCTGGCCCGGGAGTTTGTGCTGCTCGACAACTTTTACGTGAATGCCGATGTGAGCGCGGATGGCTACTACTGGACTACCGCCGCGATCGACCCCGACAGCGATCAGAAAAAGTGGCCGATGGAATATGGAGGACGCGCCTATTATCCGCATGGAGGAAGTACGATGTTCGCTACCATGCCGAACACTCCGGAAGGCATCCGCCAGGCCCCGGGAGGCTTCCTCTGGGACAGAGCCGTGGAAGCGCACGTTTCTTTCTATAACTACGGGTTCAGCGCCATCAACCTGCCTCATCCCCCGGATACCGGGGTTCAGATCCAGGATGTGCGCGACCCCGTGCTGAAGCCGCATACCAGTTATTACTTCCGCCAGCATGATCGCGACTTCTCCGATGTAAAGCGCATGCAAGTCTTCTTGAATGACCTTGCAGACTGGGAAAAGAAAGGCGACATGCCCCGGCTAATCGTGATGAGCATCGGCAACGATCACACCGAAGGCACTCGTCCCGGCAGATGCACCCCGATCTCCTGCGTCGCCGACAACGATCAGGCCGTGGGGGTGATGGCGGAAGGCTTGAGTAAGAGTAAGTTCTGGGCTTCCACCGCGATGTTTATCCTGGAAGATGACGCGCAGGACGGTCCCGATCACGTCGATTCGCACCGCTCCCTTGCTTACGTCGTTTCGCCCTATACACGCCGAGGCGTTGTGGATAGCACACTCTATAACACCACCTCCGTGCTCCGCACCATCGAACTGATCCTGGGATTGAAGCCCATGACGGTATTTGACGCGGCTGCGCGTCCTATGGCGAAAGCCTTCGCGAACACGGCCAATCTGGCGCCGTATCACAATGAGCCTCCCCGTGTAGCTTTGAATGAAAAGAATCCGGAGGGCTCCCCAACCGCCGCACGTTCCATGAGACTGGACTTTAGCGCATCCGATATGGCTGATGACCACGAGTTGAATGACATTCTGTGGATCGCTATTAAGGGCACTACGCCGCCGCCTTCCGTGCACAGCCGGTTCTCAGAGGATTTCTAGGATGACGCTTTCTAGGATGAGGCCTTCTAGGATGCGCCTGCTGATTGCATTCGCCGTGACGCTCACCGCCGGGAGCGCGCAGGATCGCGCCGCCCTCAATTTCCTGAACCACGGGCGGCCCATGCTGGACGCTCACAATTGTTATCCCTACAACGGGCAATGGGCCGACCGCATCGATCGCGCGCTGAACGTGTTGAGCAGGACCGGTTCTCCAGTATCCATCGAGCAGGACATTGCCTGGGCGATCGATCCAGCGAGCGGCAAAGGACGGCCAGTAGTCTCTCACACACCCACGACCACGGGCGCAGAACCGGCTCTCCGCGACTACTTCTTCGAGCGTGTGCGCCCCATCGTTCAACAGGCCCTCGCATCAAATGACCATTCCCGCTGGCCTCTGATAGTGCTGCACTTTGATTTCAAGTCGACGGAGCGGCCGCTGCTCGAAGCCGTGTGGGAACTGCTAGGTGAATACGAATCGTGGTTGACTACTGCTCCCAAAACAGCCAACCCGTACGGCCTCGCCCCCTTTGATGCCAAGCCCATTCTGGCAATTACCGAAGATTCAGACGCGCAGGAAGAGGTGTTCTTCCACGCGGTTCCCGTAGGCGCGCGCCTCCGCGTATTCGGCTCCGCGCACACCCGCGGCCTGAGTCAGGCATCGCGCGAGCAACAAACGCATCTGGCTGCGACCCTCCCGCCGGAGGCCCTGCTGCCCGATCCTCCTAATAATTACCGGCGGTGGTGGAACAACTCGTGGTGGGAAGTGGAGGAAGGCGGTCAGGCAAAAGCGGGCGAGTGGACTTCCGCGAAAGAGAAGCGCCTCCGCGCCTTGGTCGATCGCGCCCACAGGCTCGGCTATTGGATTCGCTTCTACACTCTGGATGGCTTCGTTTCCTCGGAGGATCGCGGACGGGGCAACGACTATAACTTCGGTTCTCGCGAGTCTGCGGTGATCCGCTGGCGTGCAGCTCTCATGGCGGGTGTTGACTTTATCGCGACGGATCAGTATGAAGAATTGGCCGCGGTGATGCGATAAACGGGAACACTCGTAACGAGCAATTGGCGACCTTCCTCACTCCGGTCGAAACCTTTTTGTTATCGATTGCTCACCGGGGCGAAATACGGGCCTGTTACTCTTCCTCATAAGTTTCGTACTTCGAACGGGAAACTCCACCGAACCATAGCTCTTGAGGAAAAATCTGATGCATCGTGTCGCCATACTCACTCTCGGTTTGTCTGCCCTCGCAGCGTTTGCTCAGGTGAACACTGCGAGCTTGACTGGACTTGTGAAAGACTCAAGCGAGGCCGTCGTCCCCGGCGCAAAAGTGACAGCGCGCAACACGGCTACTGGCGCCGAGCGCAGTACCGTAAGCAACGGAGACGGCTACTATTTTCTGGCGAACCTCCCGATCGGCACGTGGGAGATCGCGGTGGAAAACACCGGCTTTCAAAGAGCCGTCAGCACGGTGACCCTTGATGCGACGGAGCGCGGGCGGCAGGATTTCGTTTTGACGATCGGCACGGTTGCGGCGACTGCGAACGTGGAAGCCACGGCTCCGCTGTTGTCTCCCGACGACGCTTCGCTCGGAACGGTTGTCGATAACAAATACTTTTCGGAATACCCGTTGCTGCTCCGAAGCTGGGATGACCTGGTGAACCTTGTCGCCGGCGTGCAAGGGCAGCGGTATACGGACCAGGGAGGCTCAACCAGCGCGGGACGCACCGGCGGATTCAACGTGCATGGAGTTCGCCAGCTTGAAAACAACTTCCTGCTCGACGGCGTCGACAACAATTCGATTTCGGAAAACGTGCAGGAGTTGACGACGCAAGTCGCGCGGCCCTCGGTCGACGCGCTTGAGGAGTTCAAAGTCGTTACGAATCCGTATTCGGCCGAATACAGCCGCGGCGGCGCGGTGATCAGCGTGATCAGCAAAGGCGGCACGAACGAACTTCACGGAACGCTGTACGAATACCTGCGCAATCGCGATACCGATGCCGAGGATTTCTTCTCCAACCGGCAGGGCCTGGCGAAAGCGGAGAACGTGCGCAATCAGTTCGGCGGCAACCTGGGCGGCCCCATTAAGAAAAACAAGCTGTTCGTGTTTTTCGACGAGGAGACGACGCGCATTATTACCGGCCAGCTTCGCAGCGGAACGGTCCCGCTCGATAATGAGCGGATTGGCAATTTCAGCGCGGCGGCCGCCGCGGCGGCGCACACCACTTACCCGACGATTTATCTGAATGGCTCGCCCGCTCCCAACAACATCATTCCCCAATCGGCGCTTTCTCCGGTAGCCGAATCGATCATGGCGCTGTTTCCGGAACCGACCGTCGCCGGCGCCGACCTTAACAACTATTTCCGCAACGCGCCTCTGACCGACAACACCAATCGTTACTCGACCCGCGCCGATTGGCAGGCATCCGATAAGGACAGCGTCTTCTGGCGCTTCACCTGGAGCGATCGTGGCCGCAACAGTCCGGGCTTGTTTTCGGGGATTGCGGATGGAACGTCGTCCTCGTCGCAAGGCGATTATCAGCTCACGGCGTATCAATCCGTCATCGGATGGACTCGTCCGATCACTCCCACGCTACTGAATGAATTCCGCGTCGGATACGAGCATGATAATTCCTACGCGCGGCAGGAGCCGTTCGGCCAGCCTGGAGGCAACCTGATTCCCAATGTTCCCAATGACCCGGCTTTCGCGGGTGGCGTGACGATGATCACGTTTTCGAATTACAACACCTTCATCGGATCGCCCAATTTCCTGCCCAAGTTCCAAAAGACACAGCAGTGGCAGTTTTCCGACACCGTCTCCTGGACGAAGGGCAAGCATCAGTTCAAGTTCGGCGCGGATCTGCACGCTCCGCAGATCGATAGATTTCAGGACGTTCCCGGCCTACGCGGCGCTCTGAATTTCGCCGGCATCTTCACCTGTGAGCGCAATGCGGTGAACCAATGCGTGAGCGGCACGGGAAATTCGTATGCCGATTTTCTCGTCGGCGATCCTCAGTCCGCGCTGCTTTCGAACCTATTCGATGTGCATCAGAAGTGGTACTGGTTCGACTTCTTCGCGCAGGACGATTTCAAGGTCACGCCGAAGCTCACGCTCAACCTGGGCATGCGGTACGATTTCGCCTCGCCGGTGTGGGAGGGAAACAATCATCTTTCGAACTTCGATCCGGCAAACGGCGGTTCGATCGTCACGGCGTCGAGCGGCTCGCTGTATGACCGCGCGCTGGTGCAGCCGCAGAAGCTCGACTTTTCGCCGCGCTTCGGCTTCGCTTACCAGCTCACGCCGCAGACGGTGCTGCGCGGTGGCTACGGAATTTTCTATGTGCCGTTTGATCGCGCCGGCAGCGAAAATCAGCTCGCCCTGAATCCGCCGGCGTTCATCAACAACACGCTGTCGCTCCAGGCGACCGCGACTCAGCCAGTGTTTCCGCTGAACTCCGGTTTCCCCGCCTCGTTCCTCAACCCGGCCGATGTGACGTATCCGGATCTGCACATCCGCGCGACCAATCCCGACGACCTCCGCGCGAACGTGCAGCAGTGGAGCCTCGGAATCCAGCGCGAACTGCCGCACCACTTCCTCATCGAAGCGGATTACGTAGGAAGCAAGGGAACGCATCTGCTGACTCTCAGCAATCTGAACCAGGCGATCAACAATGGCCGGCAAATCCTGTTGAACCAGAATAATCAGCCGGTGCTTCCGTTCCCCAACTTCGGATTGATCGAATACTCGCAGAACGACGGAAACTCGAGCTATAACGGACTCGATCTTACCGTCGAGCGCCGCTTCAGCGGAGGTTTAAGCGCGCGGCTTGCCTACACCTGGTCGAAGTCGATCGACGATACGGCCGAGGAGCTGTCGGTTTACGGCTCCAATGCGTTTTCGCAGATCACGAATAATCAGAGGGCCTGGCGCGGCCCGAGCGATTACGACGTTCCGCAGCGCGTCGTCTTTAGCTGGGTGTACGAGCTTCCCCTCGGCAGAGGGAAGCCGTGGCTCGCTAGCGGCGTGGCTTCCAAAATCTTCGGCGGATTCCAGGTCGCCGGCGCTTATACCTACTCGGCCGGACGTCCGTTCACGCCCTTTGCCAGCGCGAACAATGTTTATATCGATCCTTACAGCGAGGAGCAGGCATTGCCGAACGTCATCGGCACACCGGTCATGATCGACAACGTGAGCTGTTGGTTCTACACCACCAACAATCCCGGCTGCAAGGGCATCAGCGGGTCGAACGCCTTCAGCATTCCGGCGCCGTACTTCTTCGGAAATGCGGGGCGCAACTCGCTTCGCGGGCCGAACCTGGTTTACCTCGATGCTTCCGTGTCGCGGACGTTCACGATTACGGAGCGGATCAGGCTCCAGTTCCGCGCCGAAGCGTTCAACCTCAGTAATACGGTCGCGTTCGGATTGCCGAACGCCAACGTGAGTGGCGGTTCACCGGGGGTAATCACATCGCTGGCGGCGGACCCGCGCATTATGCAGTTCGCCGGACGGCTCTCATTCTAGAATCCGCAGTCGTGCCGTACATTGTGCGGACGGGCTAGAGGGGTTCGGTTCTTCCGGCTTTATGATCGGCAATCGCGCGGTCGATACGGTCATCGAAGCGGCTCGCCTCGATGTTGGCCTTGAGCCGCGCATCGACAGTCTGCGAATAGTGCTCCTCGAACCAAAATCGATGGCCATCGGGATCTGTGGGCGTTGGCCACAATCTTGGGCCGTCAACCTCCAGTTCAGCAATCGCAAGAGAAGTACCGTAAAATAAGCTGGTTGCTGTTGCCAGCCTTCAACTACGGTTGGGACACACTCCGGCACGGTTGGGACATACTCCGGATGGACGCGTGATCCAAATTTCCGCCGGTAGCGCGAACGACTAAACAAGAAGGGGGTCATCATGACTGTTCTACGAAAGATCTTTGGGACCAGCGTCGCGATAGCAGTCGCTCTGACGGTCAGCGAGCCGTCCTTGGTCTTGGGACAAGCAGGAGGCGCTGCCCCTGCGACAGCGCCGGCCCAAGATGGTCGTGGAGCCGGTGCGGGCGGGGGAGGCGCGCAAGGCGGCGGTCGCGGGGGCCGAGGCGCCGCTGCGCTGTACACCCCTGCTCCCGGTGCGAAGGACCTGAAAGCAGTCCTTTTCAACTGGGCCTGGTATATGGGCATGCTCCGAAGCAGCGAGGAACGAGACCTGGTCATGACGTTGGAATACCAGGGCAAGGGCGCCATTCAAGTGGACGGACAGCCCTGCAATGTAACGAAGTATCGAACCAGCATCAGCTATCAGACGTCAGGCGAGCGGATTCAGTACACGGGCACTCGGCCCAATGGCCAGGCGTGCTCCAATGTCGAAGTCCTCAGTGGAGCGTATGCCTGGAACGAAGACATTCCTGGGGCCGAACTCGTCCCCGGTAAAGGCAAGGCGACGCCCATGCCCGCGACAGTAGAGGAACGGATGATTCGCCTGTGGGCAAGCCCGCAGAGCGCGTTCAAGAGCGCGATTGCGGGGACAAGTGATCCACCGGAAATGGCGTCCAGGCCGCAACGGGTACCTGCTGACGTCTCAAAGGCCGGGAAAACCTCCGTCGCGTGGGAAGGCAATAAGCCCGTCGTGACGTTCCCGATTCCGGGCGTCCCCAACGCAACTGCGACCGCGACGCTCAACGACAAGTACATGCCCGAAAGCGTCGTGGTGAAAAATGGCGCGAACACTTACGAGTTCACTTACAGCAACTATAAGGATTGGAACAATCCGCTCAACCCGGCCGAGGCGTATTACGCGGGCAAGATGACAGAGAAGAAAAACGGCGCCGTCGTCCGCGACATTACGACGACGCTGACGGAAACGGCACAGATGTATGTCGTGATGCCGGTTCCGGCAAGCGTCAAGGCGGCGACCAAGCCAACGAATCAGCCTCCCAACTGGACTCTGAATACCGACGCACCGGCGAGGCAGACTGCAAGCGCAGCCGTGGTAACCCCGCGGCTGGCCGACGGACATCCGGATATGACGGGAAACTGGGGTGGCCCCCCTCTTGGTATTACGGGTGGGGGGAGCCGTCGATGTGGTCCAACGCAGGTGCCGGGTGGGGGAATCAACCCCGAGGTCGGCTGCAAAGATCCAATGGACAACTTCTGGGTGGATTATGAGTGGATCTCGCCCTCGCGGTTTGGGCCGAGTCATCCCAATTACAAACCCGAGTTTTGGGACAAGATTCAGGAACTCGATCAGTGGACTAACAAGTACGATCCAGTCATGACCTGCCAGCCTCTGGGTATTCCGCGGCAAGGTACGCCAACGCGTATTATCCAGACCGCGACTGACATCATCTTCTTCTATAATGAGTATTCCGATTACGGCGGCGGCAACTACGAATACCGCGATATCCCGACCGACGGCCGGGCGCGCCCCAACACGGTCGAAGCCTATTACTTCGGGCTTCCGATCGGCAAATGGGAGGGCGACACGCTGGTGATCGATTCCACCAACTTCGTCGATACCACCTGGTTCGGACGCGGCGGCCTGCTTCATTCTGCCGACCTGCACATCGTTGAGAAGCTAACTCGGAAGGGCGATGAAATTCTTTACCAGATGACCATCGAGGACCCGGACTATCTCATCGAGCCATGGGTGATGTCGGACAAAATTCTGCGGGCTCGTCAGGGCGCACCGGCAATACAGCATGAGCGCGCGTTTTGCGAAGTGTACGAGACCGAAAGCATCTCGACGCAGCTTCGCCACTAAGCGTTCTTTAGGAAGGAAAACTTCAGCGCGTTTCGGAGTCACTCCGGAACGCGCTGTTTGTTTATGCGCTTTAGACGGCGCCAGAGGTGCGCCCACTCGGATGCAAGCCAAGGTTGACGCAGCACCACCTCCGCGCGTTCCGACGCCATGGTCTGCAGCCCCTCCGGATGTGCCCGTCACTGCAACTCGGGGCGTGTCACGCGCTTATCCGGCCAATCTCTGCTTATTTTCCGGGGGTGTTGAGTTTTTTGATTTCCGAGAGAATCTTGGTGAGCCGATTGGAAAGGCGGTCGAGGGAGCGGCGTGGTACGCCGGGTGCCAGGTGGCGCCGAAACATTTCGAGTAGACTCGTTTTGAGCTCCGACCCTCATCCAGCACCACAGGGTGAGCAGTCGCCGATGCGCCCATCGGCGTAAGGTCGACGGGTCAGGCAACAAGGTGTAGTGTCCCGATGGCGCCAGCCAATCAGGCAAGATTGTGAAGGCCCTTCTGCACGGCTGACAGAGTCCACGCCGCACCCAGACGGATTCGCGCCGTTCATCGTGTGTCTGGCGCAATCGCCGACCATGGCCAATGATCGTGTCCGCGGCAATCCCCGTTTATCCCAGTGCAATCTCAGCCAGCTCATAAAGCTGGCCAGAGAACCTTGCGCGTGCAGCTAGGCTTCGTTCGGCGCGACCGTCGGGGTTCTACGGATCGGCCTTCGCGGAGGAGGCAAGCCGGCGTTACGCGCGTCCAAATCCGAGTCGCCAGGCAACCGATTCAGAAAAAGTTGACTTCCTCGCCGTAACTATACCCAGTCAAGAGCGGTATTCTCAACATGGTCGATGCTCAGAATCCCGAACTGCTGCCAGGGACCTTCTACATGATGATCCTCCGGACCCTTAATCCAGGCCCGCTGCACGGCTACCGTCCTCCGTTTCAAAATCTGGCCACGTATTCGAGAGCAATGTGGGGCAGCGCCCTGCGCTGCGGCGGGCCCTCGGCCCGCCCGGTGCAGGCGGCCTGGGAGGCCGCCGCAGGCCGGGGACCCATAAGCGCTAAGGTAACGCGAGAATGGCCCGTTTTTCGTTCCGCCTCTGGATGCCAAGCCTGCCGTCTACGAACGTTTTTGCGATGAAATGTTTTTATCTTAGCGCTTATGGGCCGGGGACCTGCCCCACCGGAAGCCGCAAATACGTGGCCGTACATATGAAACCGCGTACTAAGGCAAGCCGGCAATCTTATGGCTCGGCGCGAGGAGATTTATCAAATGAACGGAATCGCTTGGCTCGACACGTTATCGAGTGACTTGCGCTACGCGTTGCGTGGGCTGCGTCATCATCCATCGTTTACCGCCGCGGCTCTTCTGACGCTCGCCCTGAGTATCGGCGGAAATACCGCTATCTTTGGGGTGATCGACGGCATATTGATAAGGCCGCTGCCGTATCCGCACGGGGAGACCCTGGTAGGCGTTTGGCACACGGCACCCGGATGGGGAGCACTCGGCGCCAGTACTAGTTGTTCTCCCTCCATGTATTTCACGTATCGCGAAGAGAACCGGACCTTTCAGCAGTTCGGATTGTGGTCCGCCGGCGGCGCAACCGTGACCGGGATTGCTGAGCCTGAGCTACCACGGGCCCTCTTCGTTACGTATGGCGTCTTGGATGCGATTGACGTGAAGCCTCTGTTGGGCCGTTGGTTTTCCCAGGCGGACGACACGCCGGACTCGGATGAGACGGTAATACTCACCTACGGCTACTGGCAACGCCGCTTCGGGGGCGACAAATCTATCATTGGGCGCGCGCTGACAATCAATTCAAGCCCACATATCGTGATCGGTGTGATGCCGGCGGAATTCCGGTTTCAGCGCGATCCGGAGCTGATTCTCGCTCAGCGATTCGAACGCAACAAGGTTTCTCTGGGAGACTTCAGCTACCGAGGTATCGCCCGGCTCAAGCCCGGCGTCACCCTAGCGCAGGCCAATACGGATCAGGCTCGCATGTTGGGAATCTGGCTGGACGCTTGGCCTCCGCCGCCGGGCTTCGATCCGGCGGTATTCGGGAATGCTCGTTTCGGGCCGAAGATCCAGCCCTTGAAGCAGGAAATCGTCGGTGATATCGGAACGGCGCTTTGGGTTGTGATGGGGACGTTGGTGCTCGTTCTTTTCATTGCTTGCGCGAATGTGGCAAATCTAATGCTCGTGCGCGCCGAGAGCCGCCGGCAGGAACTTGCGGTCCGTGCCGCACTGGGCGCCGGCTGGCGCCGGATCGCCCGCGAAATGCTGGTCGAAAGCACGACACTGGGATTGGTGGGCGGCCTTTTGGGTCTCGGTCTTGCCTACGGCGCCCTGCGCATCTTGGTCGCGAAAGGTCCGGACACACTGCCGCGGCTGGGTGAAATCCGAATCGATCCGCCGGTTCTCGCGTTCGCGCTCGGCGTGTCGTTGCTCTCAGGCCTGTTATTCGGACTCATACCGGTTCTGAAATACGCCGGACCCCGCATCGCGACCGCACTGCGGGGCGTCGGCCGCACGTTCAGCCAAGGCCGGGAGCGCCATCGAATGCGCAATATCCTGGCCGTGGTTCAGGTGGCGCTCGCCCTCGTGTTGTTGATCGGCTCCGGACTGATGATTCGCACGTTCCAGGAGCTACGGAACGTCCGTCCAGGATTCACCCACCCCGAAGAGATCCAGATATTGCACGCGGCGATTTCGCAAACAGTTGCACAGGAGCGCGAGCGCGTGATGCGGATGTACAACCAGATTCTGGACAAGCTCGCGGCCATTCCCGGCGTCACCTCGGTTGGTTTTGCAGACGCGGCGCCTCTGGAAGGGTTCAGTCCTTTTAACCCCCTCTATGCCGAAGACAAGACCTTCCAACCAGGCCAGGTTCCTACGGCACGGCGATACCGCTTGATTGCCCCGGGATTCTTCAGGACGATGCAAACGCGCATGATCGCGGGACGCGATTTTACCTGGACCGACCTCTATGAAAAACGGCACGTGGCCATCATTTCGGAGAATCTGGCGCGGGAGTGGTGGGGCGCCCCGCGCGCTGCTCTGGGCAAACGGGTTCGTGAAGGCTCCATTGATCCGTGGCGCGAAATTGTGGGGGTCGTCGAAAACGTTTACGAGAATGGCATGCAAGTGAAGCCACCCGAGTTCGCATACCTGCCGGCGCTGATGGACCGATACCTCGTCTTCGACCATGAATTTGTCATTGGCCGGGGCATGTTCGCGATTCGCTCTAAGCGGACTGGAACGGACAGCCTGCTGGCGGAGGCGCGGCAAGCCATCTATTCCGTGAACGGAAGGCAGCCGGTGTTCCTCGTCAGGACGCTCAAGGAACTCTACGATCAGTCTATGGCACGGACTTCGTTTACGCTCGTGATGCTCGCTATCGCGGGAGGGATGGCTCTGCTTCTCGGCATCGTGGGGATTTACGGTGTAATCGCCTATGCGGTTTCGCAGAGAACCCGCGAGATCGGCATCCGCATGGCGTTGGGCGCGCCGCCAGCAGTGTTGTTGCGAGCGTTCGTTCGTCAAGGACTGCTGCTCGCCGGAGTTGGGGCCGCCCTGGGGCTGGTGGCTGCCGCCGGGCTCACGCGGTTGATGTCCTCTTTGTTGTTTGGTGTCACCGCCCTTGACCCTTTGACGTATGGTGCTGTTTCGGTGCTGCTGATCTCCGCCGCCGTACTGGCCAGTTATATTCCTGCGCGTCGAGCCATGGCCGTTGACCCAGTCGAAGCACTGCGTGCGGAATAGTGCCGAACGCAACCCGCGTTAAGCCCGCGTCATTTTAGCGTTTATCCGGCGAAGCGGGCATGCGGGTGGGGCGGCCAATCCTGGCCGCAGCCGCCTTTTAGGCGGCTCTGGAGTTGTGTGCCGAGCATGTTCGGCAGTTTGGAAGTGAAAGTCTTCTACCCAACCTGATGGAGGTGAAGGGTTAGCGAAACGCAAGGGCGTTCTGGCGACAGAGGGTCTGAAAGAAGCGTGGAGCAAACGTGCGAGCC
>DATDGT010000332.1:0-23381 GCA_036521975.1 Bryobacteraceae bacterium | reverse complement strand
TGGCGGACATCACTTATATCCGGCTGCGGACCGAGTTCGTGTTTCTGGCGGTGATCATCGATCGGTTCTCACGCAAGGCGATCGGCTGGGCGCTGGACCGCACGCTGGCGGCGCGCGTGGCCGTGATGGCACTCCGCCAGGCGATCGTCCTGCGACAGCCGCCGCCGGGCGTGGTGCATCACTCCAACCAGGGAATCCAGTACGCTTGCACCGAGTATGTCGAGGAGCTCAAGGCCAATCAGATGACGCCGAGCCGTTTCTTTTTCGGCGGCGTCTGCCGCTTCAGCAGATGGAGTCAGGCGCTATTCGTAACGCAGCGCTTCCAGTGGGTCGGTGTTGGCGGCACGCCGGGCAGGCAGGAACCCCGCCACAAGTGCGACTGTCGTCAGGGTCATTGCTGCCGCAGCCAGCGCCACCGGGTCGCCCGGCGCGACGCCAAATAGTTGCGATGCGACCCAGCGCGCGGCCAGCATGCTGGCCGGAATTCCGATCGCGATCCCGATTGCGACCAAAAGAAATACTTCTCCCAGGATCATCCTCAGCACGCTGCCCGGAACGGCGCCCAGCGCCATGCGTACGCCGATTTCACTTGTGCGCCGCGCCACGCCGTACGACATCACGCCATAGAGTCCGATCGCCGCCAGCAGCAGGGCCAACACGCCAAAAAAGGTGGAGAGTTTGGCGAGGACTTTGCGCGGCGCGAGCGACGTATCCACCAGCGACGTCATGGTGTTCATCGTCGGCGTGGTGAGGTTGGGATCGACGCTGCGAATCGCCTGGATGATCTCAGGTTCGATCACATTTGGCGCGCCCGCAAAGCGAACTTCATAGCGCGCTGCCTCAGGTGCGTCCGCTGGCAGACTGTCCTCCATCAAAATATAAAATCGCGGCGGCGCTTCTTCCTCGAGGCTGTTGTATTTCACGTCGCGCGACACGCCGACGATGGTCATGGTCGCCCCTTTGTCGTCGGGATAGAGGTCGGTAAAGTGGCGTCCGAGGGGGTTCCGGTTGCCAAGGAACCTTTTCACGAAGGCCTGGTTAACCACGGCCTGTCGCAGCGAGCCCGGCGCGCCGGAGCTCAAGTGTTCAATGTCGTGACCCAGGATGAGCGGAATGCCAACCGTCGAGAAATACCCTGGCCCGATCTCGTCGTAACGCGAATTCGCCAGCGCGCCGTTGGGCTCCGTATATCCCTCGACCGAGATGTCGGTCGCATCTTCGTAATGGTTGAAGAGGCCGTCTTCCGAGTAGCTCACCCGCGCTACTCCCGGAATCGACGCCACGCGGTCATAGATTCGTCGAAACAACGGGATGGCCTGCTGCCACTCGTAACCGGCGCTGCCTGCATTTACCGCGAACAGCGTCAGGCCGTCCGCTTCGTATCCGAGGTTCACCCTCCCGAGCTTTTCGAGGCTCCGCACAAAAAGCGCCGCACTCGAGATCAACGCCACAGAAAGCGCCACCTGGGCGACGATTAGCAGCGTGCCCGGGGCACTGCGGTGGAATAGGTTCCCGTTGGCGCGGATTCCGGTTGACGTAGCGCCCTGCGTGCGCAGTTGCAGGCCGGCGTTGAGATAGCGTGACGTGACGCACAACGCCGGCGCCAGACCGATGAGGAGGCCGGCCAGAAAGCACAGAGCGAAACTGAAAGCCAGAACGCGCAGGTCGGGTGTGATATCCAGCGACACCGGATTGCGGCCTTCGATGACAAGGGTCATCAATAGCCGCTCGCCAGCAGCCAGCCGGCGGCGCCGCCCATGAACGCGAGCAGCACTGTTTCGGTGAGCAATTGACGGATGATGCGGCCGCGGCCGCCGCCCAATGCCAGTCGCACGCCGATTTCGCGTTGGCGCGTGGCGGCGCGGGCGAGCAACACGAGACCGGCCAGCGCAAACAGTACGTAAAGGGCGTCGTGATACTGACTAAGTCTGGTAGCCCCCAGGACTCCGCTGCTCAGCTTGAGATATTGCGCAGCGAGATCTCGCTTTTCCTTTGGATCGCCGGTCTCATGGACCTGGCTTTGCACCAGACGCTTAAAGACGACATCGACGTTGGCCTGCGCTTGGGCCAGATTGAGTCCCGGCTGTAGCCGTCCGATGGAAGCCAGCCACATGTAACGCGTCACGCCCGGCGGATCGTGCAACAGATCCGCGCCAGGCTCAACCTCCGCCTGCATGCTGATCGGAAACCAGATGTCGGGCGCATCGCCGACGGTTTCACCAAAGAAGCCAGGCTGGGTCACACCGACCACTGTGAACGCGTGGCCGTGTAACAGAAAAGTCCGGCCGATGATGGAGGGATCCAGACCAAATCGCTTTTGCCAATAGCCGTAGCTCAATACCGCTTCGGGATGGGCATTCAACGGCAGATCTTCTTCAGAGGTGTACAGCCGCCCTCGGCTTGCGTCCGCGCCTAGAATCTGAAAGTAATTTCCCGTGACTAGCTTGGTGTGCACGGTTTCGCCGTAACCGCCATCCCAGCTCACCTCTTCGCGGTCCGAGCCGCCGCTCTCTACGGCCAGCAGGCCCGAAAACGCATTGGCCTGATCGCGCAGCATCACGTATTCCGAATAAGCCAGCAGCGAACGCTGACCGGAGGCCGTCCCGTTACCCTGGCCGCCCGCTGAGGGTTTGGTGAGAAACACGAGGCCCTGGGGATCCTTCACCGGCAGGCTGCGCAGCAGCACGGCGTCGACCAGCGAAAAGATTGCGGTGTTGGCACCGATGCCCAGGGCCAGCGTCAGGATAGCCACAGCGGTGAAACCGGGCGCGCGGCGCAGCATGCGCACAGCGTAACGAAGGTCGCGTAGCACGGTGATCATAGGCCTCATGAAGCACTTGGAAGCCCGCCTCCGTGACTGGTAAGTCCTTTAGACAGCTTGCGGGACGCGCTGTTCGTGTCCTCTGGCGAAATCGGCTGCCCGAAATCGGACGCTGGACTGTTGTCCCGGCGCTGGCATCACTCAGCTTCCGAAGGGACGCTGGGGATTCGCGTCGTTATACCAGCTCCCGCACCTTATCCTCGAAAATCGTCTGCATGATCTTCTTGCCGTCCGGCGTGCCGCGGGCCAAAGCTTCGGCCAGACGCAGCGTCTGCTTCGCCGTGACTTTGCCGGGCATGGGCGGTTCGTTCGGATCGACGACGGCTTCGATAATCGCCGGACCGTCGCTCTTCAGCGCGCGGTCTAAAGTAGGGCCACAATCTCGCGGGTCTTCGATGGTGTAGCCGCTTCCTCCGCAGGCTCGCGCGACCGCCGCGAAATCGATGGGCGCCAGATCGCAGGCGTATTCGGGATTTCCCAGGAACACCATCTGTTCCCATCGAATCTGCCCCAGCGAATTATTCTTCACTACGACGATCTTCACCGGCAGTTTATACTTCACCGCCGTGACGAAATCCGCCATCAACATGCTGAGACCGCCGTCGCCGACGAATCCTACGCACAACCGGTCCGGGAAGGCGACCTGTGAGGCGATGGTGTACGGCAGTCCGCAAGCCATCGTCGCGAGATTTCCGGAAAGCGTGTAGCGTTGGCCGCGCTTGACCGGAATGTGGCGCGCCCACCAGGTGGCGATGGTTCCGGAATCGCAATTCACAATCGCGTCGGAGGGCAGGCGCTTACCCAACTCCGCCGGCAGAAATTGCGGCTTCATAGGTTTGGCGGTCGCCGACTCCTGCTTTTCCATCAGCCGTTTCCAATCGCGCATGCCCGCTTGCGCTTCTTCCAGAAAACCGCGCTTCCGATTATTCTTCAGCAGCGGCAGTAGTTTTTGCAGGGTACGGCGGCAATCTCCCACCAGTCCCACCTCCACGGGATAGCGCAGACCGATACGCACCGGGTCCAAATCGATCTGCACGCCGCGCGCTTGTCCAGGCCTGGGCATGAATTCGATGTAAGGGAATGAGCTGCCCGCGATCAAAATCGTGTCGCAATCTTCCAGCGCTTCTTGTGACGGTTTGGTGCCCAGCAGTCCGATGCTTCCGGTTGTGTGGGGAGAATCGTCCGGCACCACGGCTTTGCCGAGCAGCGCTTTCACGATCGGCGCGGCCAGCTTCTCCGCAGTCCGTTCCAATTCTTCACCGGCATGCAACGCGCCTGCGCCCGCCAAAATCGCGATGCGCTTCCCCTGATTCAGAACGTCGGCGGCTTTGAGCAGGTCTTCTTCGCAAGGGATGCGCGCGCTGAGCGCGAAGACGTCGGACGTGTGATTGGCTACGTTTCGCTCGCTGCGGCCGTTGCCCTTCGCCTTGACCTCTTCCTCTTGAAAATCGACAGGAATCGAAATGTGCGCCACGCCGCGATAGGAGAGCGCCGTGCGGCAAGCGAGCTCGGCGATATTCTGCATGTGCGTGCCGCCCATACAACGTGCATTGTACAGCGCAACGTTGTCGAACAGCTTGTCGAGCTCCACGTCCTGCTGGCTATACGTTTGAGCCAGGTCGTGAAACTGCATCCCGGTGATCGCCAGCACCGGCTGACGGTCGAGTTTCGCGTCGTACAATCCGTTCAGCAAATGAATTCCACCGGGACCCGACGTGGCCAGGCAGCAGCCGAGCCGGCCGGTGTGCTTGGCGTAAGCGCACGCCATGAACGCCGCCGATTCCTCATGCCGCACTTGGAGAAATCGCACTTTATCCGGCGCTTGCGCAGGGCTTCCATCACTCCGTTAATGCCATCGCCGGGAAGCCCGAAGATGACATCCACTCCCCACCTTTCGAGCGTATCGACAAGAACATCGGACGCAGTTCGAATCATCGCGCGCACTCCTCCTTCGTAACCTAAGAAGCGTTTATGAACGGAAGTGTTTCGCCGCCGGAACCAGAATTGCAACGGTCGAATGGTGAAAGGAGATCTCATGCCTGAGAGGGAAACACGCGAGCGAGCCGTGAAAGATAAAAGGGAAGGCAAATCGCCCAGCACACAAGCGGGCGAATATGTTCGCGAAGAGATGGACCACATCCGGGAGGGCAAGCATGGCGCACGATCCACGAAGCAAGCCATCGCGATCGGCTTGTCCAAGGCGCGGCGCGCCGGAGTGAAGCTCGCGCCGCCGAAGAGGGGCAAGGCCTCCGAGAGGACGCGCCAACAGGCGCAGCGGGATTCAGCGAAAGGTCAGAGCTCGCGTGGGTATAAGACCTCGGCCACGAGATCTCGGGCAACCAGCGGGGCCTTGAAGCGGGAAGGGCGGAGCGCGGCGTCGCATTCGTCCTTATCGCGGCAAGCCCGTTCCAGCGCTCGGAGCCGCGGCGCGGCCGGCCGCCATCGCGCCGCTCAAAAAGCGGTCCGCACCAAGGGCAAGGCCGGAATGCGCCGCGCAGCGCGCAAAGCGGCTCGGACGCGGGCCTCGCGCCGGGGCTAAAAGCGCGGGCTAGCCTGTCGATCTCTTCGCCCGTTCTTTAACGGTCTTCTACTGCCCCACGGGGCATCTACGCGCACAAGTGTAAATCGGGGCATCCCAAACCGTACCACTTGGAAACACGTATCATCTGTCAGCCACAACTAATCGTGCTCCGGTCTGTGTTGGCCTGTTTCGCCGCGTTCGTCAGGCTTTTCACTTCCTCAAAGCCGCCAGCCAATTCTGCACAAGCGTCAGCGGACCCGCGGTGGAGGCGCTACTTTCCAGCACCACGAACTTCCGCCCGTCGGCCGACGCATCGTAGGTCAGCCCAAGATTGGTGGTGATGATGCCGTCGAACAACTTGTGGACCTGTCCGACTTCAAGTGTCCCATTGGATGTCGCGACTTCGGCGGCCATCAATTGACCATCTTGCGTGCAGAAAAAGATCTCTTTGCCATCCCTCCTCCAGCGGGGGCGGCCTCCGCCCGCAGGTGAGATCTGGCGTTTGCCGCCGGGACCCGGAAACGGTGCGGCATACACCTGAACCGGACCCGACTCGTTGGACTCGTAAGCTAGCCACCGCCCGTCCGGCGAGAGTTGACCATCCCGTTTCGAAGAAGGAGTCTGTAGAAATATCCGAGGCTCGCTCTTCCCGCCGGACGCCGAAGACATCACCCAAATGTCGCCTTCAGGTTTCTCGCCGAAGCTGTCATAAAGGAGCAATCTCCCATCGGGTGAGATGCTGGTCCAGCGTTTGTTCGCATGATCCGCGAACACCAGCTCCTCATTGGCCGCGCCGTTTGAAACCTTCCGAAACAGATCTAACACACCTTTTTGGGCGGAGTTGAAGTAGAGCACACTTCCGTCCGGCGACCAGACGGACTCACCGTAGACCTTGGAATCGAAGGTAAACCGCATCGGGGTGCCTCGCGCAGTGTCATAGATCCATACGTCCGCGCTGCCCGACTGATCTTGGATCGTCACCGCCAGGCGTTTCCCGTCAGGCGAAAGTGCAATATCCCCGATTGGGTCGGTGGTTTGTCCTAAGTCCCCGAGCGCATTCCCTTGCCGGTCCTTCCACACCAGGTGGGAATAGCCGCGAGGTGCGGCGGCAATATAGGCAAGCAAGCCACTTGGCGAGACGGTAAAAGCCGCCCTGCGCGAGAGGCCACTGTAGGTCGGAATGCCTTGGGCGACGGACATTGCCTCTCCCGTGGTCTCCAGCCGCTTCACGTCAAACGGCTGCGCCACCAAAGGTATTTTCTCGAAGGTACAGCAAATTCCCCTGAGCATATTGCACTGTGGAATTAACTCGAGCTACTAGCTTTCCTGGTCTGCCAGGTTCATCGAGCGATCCCACGCGAACTGGAATCTGTCCTTGCTGCGAGTCCGTATATAGGAAGTGGCGGCCATCCGGCAAAAACCACGGGAAACGGTGGCCGAGGCTTGGGGAGTCACCGCTCAGGACCGTGGCCGGAACCGCTGTCCCACCGGCGGCCGAAACGCGCAGGATTGGACCCACAGCATTGATGCCGAAGATGATCACGCCGTCAGGGTTCCAACTTCCACCTCGAAAGTCTGCGCTGAGATCCGTGAGCGGTACGCGCGGACCGCCCTGGATGCTAATCTTCTTCAGCTTGTTCCCTTGCCCAAAGGCCACCCAACCACTATCCGGAGACCAGAACGGGAAGCTCGCGTCCTCTGTACCAGGCAATGGTTGGGCGGTGGCCGAATCCAGACGACGCAACCAAAGCTGCAGCTTGCCTTCCTTGGCCCGCGCCCCGAAGACCGCGCGCGTTCCGTCGGGCGAAAGCGCCGGCAGCGCGTAAGGGGAATTGAAATCGAATTCGGCGTTTTCGGAAGGGAGAAGGGTTGTGTTAACGGCGCGCAGATCAGGTTGAGCCTCGCGGAAGTGGATGAAAGAGAGCGTGGCCAACGCCAGGGTGAGAGCCCCCGCAATGCTCCACGCCAGCCAACTGAGCCGCGACTGCGAGGGAGCGGGGATGGGCACAGCAGGCTCATCCAGCAAATGCCGCACCTCGCCAATGTCCCGCAACCGCTGTTTCGGATCTTTCTCCAGGCACCTCCGCAATAGCCGCCGGACTCTCGGCGGAGCTCGTTTGAGGTCCGGCTCCCTGGTCAGCACCCGCGCCAAGGTGTCCGCCATATCCTCCCCTTTGAACAAACGCTCGCCGGTCAGCAGCTCGTACAGCACCACTCCCCATGACCAGATGTCCGCGCGCTTGTCGACGGGCTTGCCTTTGGCTTGCTCGGGAGCCATATAGGCGGCGGTTCACAGGATCACGCTCGCCTCGGTCGCGCCCATGGTGAGCGTGGGCGATTTCTCCGGATCAGCGCTCGGCTCGGGCATTTCGCTGAAAACCTTGGCCAATCCGAAATCCAGCAGCTTGACCACTCCTTCGGGCGTCACCTTCACATTGGCCGGCTTCAGATCGCGATGAATGACGCGCATATCGTGCGCGTACTCCAATGCATCGGCCATCTGTGTTGCGATCTTCCAGGCTTCGTCGAACGACATCGGCCCTTTGGGCGATTCTCCCTCCACCAGTTCCATGACCAGCGCCCGGGCATTCTCCGATTGGGCCACACCGTAGATGTGCGCGATATTGGGGTGATTCAGCGACGCCAGCACCTCGGCTTCGCGCTGAAATCGCATCATACGCCCGGGATTGCGAGCAAGCGCTTCCGGCAGAACCTTCAACGCCACCTCGCGCTTGAGTATCGTATCGCGGGCGCGATAGACTTCGCCCATCCCGCCCTTGCCGATGAGCGCGACGACCTCATACGCGCCAATGCGGAATCCAGGAGCCAGCGGCATGCTCCCATAATCATACGTCGAAGAAACCGGCCGTTGGAGCGCCGAACTTTACATACGCCGAACTTTACATCCAAAGATGCGTCCTGCCCGCGAGGAGCATATGCTCTATCCGATCAGGCCCGCTACGCTTTTGCTAAGACGCTCCCGTACCCTGTGACGCGCGGATTCACGCCGGCCAGACGAACGGCATTCATCAAGGCATGAGGCGTGCTTGACACCACCGGCACTTTGCACTTGGATTCCAGCGGCGTCAAGAGATCGAGCGTCTTTAAACCGCCGCAAGAGACCAATAATGCATCGGCGCCGGAGGCTTTTGCGAAAACGCCCGAGCAGAAATCGAATAACTGGTCCTGAGTGACGGCATTGGTGGCGTTGATCAGGTTCAGTCCCTTGATGATCTCCACTTGGAAGCCGCTCTCTTTGAGGAACCGTTCAAGAGTGGCGTTCACGACATCGGTGTAGGCGGTGGCCACGGTGACCCGTTTTGCGGCGGCCACTTTCAGGCCATCCACGATTCCATTAGACATGGAGGTCGCGGGTAGTCCGGTAGCCTGATGCACTCGATCGATCAATTCCTGGTTGTACGCCGCGCCCTTGTAGAAGGTGAGCGAAGTCCCCATGATGGAAATCGCCGTAGCGCCTTGCTCCTTCAGTTTGAGCGCCGCGGGCACGATGCGCGGTACGGCTTCGTCGTAGCTTTCAATGGTCATGCCTTGAAAGGCCAGACCTTCGGCCAAGAAAGTCACGCCGCGCGGGTACAGCGTCTTCGCCTCCGGGGGTACCGGATAATTCGCGGGCGGGAAGATCATCCCCAAAACCGGCTCGGCGGAACGAGCCAATGGGGCGGCAAGGGCGACACTGGCCGCTCCTCGCAGAAATCGGCGTCGGGATGTGTGGTGCTTAGCTATATGCGTCATGGCACTATGCATCGAGTATACGCTTGTTCGCTCCCGATTCTCCACTGGCTCGGCACACAACGCAGCCGGCGCGGCGGGGAGTCAGCGATTGGGGCGTCACAACTTCACCAACCCCAACCTCACCCCGCGCATCACGGCTTCCGTACGTGTGCCCGAGTTCAATTTCGCCAGAATCGAATTCACGTGAAACTTGGCCGTGTGCTCGGAAATCGACAGGCGATAGGCGATCATTTTGTTGCTCAAGCCTTCGGCGAGCATTTCAAGCACGTCCAATTCACGCGGCGTGAGCGGCTCAGCGGATTCTTCGGCGAGCGGAGGCGCAAGAGCCCCCGAGTCGTGAGCCGGCACGGCGATCAAGCCCGCCGCGGCCGCCTGGAGGGCTGCGGCAATCTGCGCGGGAGACGCGTCGCGGCCGAGAACGGCGCGGGCCCCGGCGCGCAAGCCCTCGTGCGGAGTAACGTCGCCGAGCAGGACTATCGGCACTATCGGCGCGGAGCTTTCCGAAATTTCCAGCGCCTCGCTCAACACCACATCGGCCTCCGAAGCCGAATCGACGATTTCGATTTCCGGCCGGCTTGCGAGCAGCGCTTCCAGTCCGGCGCGCGTCACCGCCGACGTCGTTTCGATACGCACGCGGGTCATGTTTGGAGCGGGATGGCGACCTCCCGGCTGGCCCGCCGGTCGCCGCGCAGAAATTGCAGCCGCAGAATTCCTCCGGCCGACCGGTCGATGGCGTCGCCCAAATCTTCCACCGAATCGAAGTTCCGGCCGTCAGCGCCGATCAGTAAATCGCCGGGCAGGACGCTTGCGCGACTGGCCGGACTGCTCGAAGCGACGCGCAACACCAACAGGCCGGCGCCTCCGCTCTTTGCCGTTATTGGTTGCACCACTACTCCCAGCGATGGCCTTGCACTCCGGCTCAGAAAATCCGCGACGGCATTGCTGGGCACGGCCAGCGCCAACCCGCCTCCCACCATCATCGTATTGATGCCCACCACGCGCCCTTCCGCGTCCGCGAGCGGACCGCCCGAATTCCCCGGCGCTAATCGAACCGCTGCCTGGATCCAGGCCTGGCGCCCCAATCCGCGGATCGTGCCGGACGCGTGAACGATTCCCGTGCTAAGCGCGCCCACAAATCCCAACGGATTCCCGACCGCCAGGACGATCTCGCCGGGCCGCAGCGAAGCGGAATCGCGCCGCTCGGCCGCGGGCAAGTTGGCGACGCTCGTTTCCAGCCGCGCTAGATCTCTGCGATCGTCCCGCGCCGCGATCGCGGCTTCGGCTTTCGATCCGTCCCAAAACTCCACCTCCGCGCGATCGCGAACCACATGAGCGTTGGTGATCACCGTTCCACCAGCTGTCCAGACGACTCCCGATCCGCTTCCGCGCTCGCGCGCCGATCCTCTGAGAGGCCCGCTCGTAATGCGCACCGTCGAACGCCGCAACTTTTCGGCCACTTCTCCAAACATGTCATCACTCCTCCGCGCGAAACGTGCCCGGCGCGACGGGGTTGCTTCCGTTTGGTCACGTCCGCCGCGTCGGACACTTTGCGCTCATCTCCTCTGCGGCCTCTCGCCCGGCGTGATCTCGAGCGTCACCATCTCTCCTCCCCGAACAATCCGAGCGGGAACGGTTTTGCCGATGGAATCCGAATCGAGCGCTTCCTGCAAGGTTTCGGTTCGATCGATCCAGCGGCCACCCAGCTCTACCAAGACATCGCCGATCAGCATGCCCGCGCGCCCCGCGGCTGCTTCCGCTTCGACGCTCACGGCGATCAATCCCGCTGCCGGAATGTCCAGCTTCTTTCTCAGATGCTCGGGAATCGACACGGGTTGTAATCCCACACCCAGATATCCGCGCGGAATACGGCCGTGCTCCAGAAGCTTGCCAACCACGCGCCCAATCGTTTCGAGAGGAATCGCGAAAACGGAAAAGCGCGAGAGAGCCGAGGTGGCGACGCCCATCAGCTTCCCTTCACCGTCCACCACGGAAGCGCCTTCCGCTCCCGGATGCAAGCTCAGATCCAGTCGCACCACGCGATCCAGTTTGCCGCCGCGCCAAGTCGACGAAGGACCCGAAATGGAGCCGACCACCCCGAATGCGGCGATGGCGCTATCTTTCGAGCGGCCCACGGCAAGCACCAAATTGCCGGGTGCAAGCGAGACGTTAGCGGCGCGCGGGGCGATGGGCGCGACGCTGGCCGGATCGAGGCCCGCCACGCGCAGCACGGCCAGATCCGTGCCGGGATCGCGCCCCACCAGCTCCGCAGGCAAGTTCGCGCCGCTGGCGGCGGTGACGCGAATATCGTCGTCGCGGCGGATGGCGTGGTCGGCGGTCACCACGATGCCTGCGCTCCAGTGAACGCCGCTGGAATCCAGGCGCGGGCGGGCGTGAACCGCGACGACCGAGCGCGCCGCCGTCTCAACCGTCGCGGCGAGCTCTTCGGAAAGAGAAACAAGAGAATGAGTCAAAGGAATCGGCCTCCTGTCTCCAGCATGCGTCTAGAGGAAGCAGAACAACATCGGTAGATGGGAGGGGAAGCACCCGCCCGATCGGGCAGGCTGGGATACATCGGGAATTAACGCCTCCGCTACAATCATTCCATGACCGAACAGGAGCGCTTGGCGCTCCCTTTATCCGAAGCCGATCCGGAAATCTACGCCCAGATTCGCGCGGAGCTCGAGCGCCAGAATTCGCGGCTGGAGATGATCGCCAGCGAAAATTTCACTTCCCAGGCGGTGCTCGAAGCCGGCGGCAGCGTCCTCACGAACAAGTACGCCGAAGGCTACCCCGGCAAGCGCTATTACGGTGGCTGCGAATATGTCGATGTGGTGGAAAATCTCGCCCGCGCGCGGGCCCGGAAGCTGTTTGGCGCCGAATACGTCAACGTCCAGCCGCACTCCGGTTCCCAGGCGAACGAGGCGGCGTACGCCGCCGTGCTGAATCCCGGCGACACGATTCTCGGCATGAACCTGGCCCATGGCGGCCATTTGACGCACGGCCATCATCTGAATTTTTCCGGAAAATTCTACAAGATCGTTCCTTACGGCGTGCGAAAAGAGGACGAGCGCATCGATTACGAGGCGCTGGCGCGCCTGGCCGAGGAGCACAAACCGAAAATGATCATCGCGGGAGGCAGCGCTTATCCGCGCATCCTCGATTTTCCCCGGTTCCGCGAAGTGGCCGCCGCGGTGGGCGCGATCCTGCTGGTGGATATGGCGCATTTCTCCGGCTTGGTCGCCGCCGGCCTGCATCCCAATCCGTGCGAATATGCCGATATCGTGACCTCTACCACTCACAAAACTCTTCGCGGCCCTCGCAGCGGAGTGATTCTCGCGCGCGAGAAGTATGGCGCGGCCATTGACCGCAGCGTCTTCCCCGGCGTGCAGGGTGGGCCTCTGATGCACATGGTCGCCGCCAAAGCCGTGTGCTTCCAGCAGGCGCTGACCCCGGAGTTCGTCGATTACTCGCGGCAAGTTCTGAAGAACGCGCAGACGCTGGCTGCCACGTTTTCCGGCGCCGGTTGGCGGGTGGTTTCCGGAGGGACTGACACCCATTTGATGCTAGTGGACGTTTTCGCCAGGGGCGTTCGGGGCCGGGAGGCGGAAACCGCGCTGGACCTTGCGCATATCACGGCGAACAAGAACGCCATCCCGTTCGATGTGAATCCGCCGCTGAATCCCAGTGGCATGCGCTTCGGCAGTCCGGCGGTCACCACGCGCGGGTTCCGCGAAGCCGAAATGCGGGAAGTGGGCGCACTCATCGTTCGTACGCTCGAGAACATTTCGAGCGAATCTGTTTTGGCCGAGGTGCGCGACCGTGTCGTTTCTTTGACCGCGCGATTTCCGCTTTATGATTGGCTGAGGCGCGCTGCTCCCGCGCCAGCGCTGCTATCGGCGCGGTCTTGATCTTTCGGCACTCACGGGTTTTGATGTATGTCTGATTTTCACGCCGTGATCGACGTTCGCCGTTGGGGCGATTTCGGCATCGGCACTTATGTGCGCAACCTGGTGCTGGCGCTGGCACGGATCGATCGCGACAACCGCTACACGCTCATCGCGCGTCCCGAACATTGCGCGGACTTGGCGTCGCTGCCTCGCAACTTCCAGGCCGCGCCGTACCGCCGCCGCGATACCGATCTGATTCATAACGCCACATTTCCCTATTTCCTGCGGCGTTTTCGAGCGAATCTCTACCATATTCCGCTGAATTCGGTGGCTTATTGGATGCCGCAGTCCTATATTGTCACCGTTCACGATATGAGCAGTATTCTGTTTCGGCCGGGCCGGAATTTCCGCCGCGCGCTGCACGAGGAGCGCTATCGCCGCGGAGCGGCGCGGGCGGAGCGTGTGATCGCCGTCTCGCATTCCACCCGCCGCGATCTGGAAGCGGTAGTGCCCATTGCGCCCGAGCGCGTCCGCACCATCTATAGCGCGCCCGATCCGGTATTTAACGCCGCAAACGGCGATTTCACCGACGGGGAAGTGCTGGAGCGCAGCGACGGGGAAGTATTGGAGCGCTACTCCATACGTTCGCCGTTTATTCTGTACGCCGGCATCGTTCGCCCGCGAAAAAATATTCCCCGCCTGGTGGAGGCGTTCGCGGTGCTGCGCGGCGATTTCGAAAACCACACGATCTACCGCGACCTTCGGCTAGTGATCATCGGCGACGAGTTGTCGCGCAATCCGGCCGTCCGCCGCGCGGTCGTCGCCACTCGCGTGGAGCCCTACGTGCGCTTCCTGGGCTTCGTTCCCATCGAAACCCTGCGGGTGTTCTATCGCGCGGCCGTGATCTTCGCGTTCCCCTCGCTGTATGAAGGGTTTGGCCTCGCGCCTTTGGAAGCGATGGCCTGCGGCACGCCCGTAGTGGCGTCCAATCTTCCCGCGCTGGTGGAAGCGGTGGGAGACGCGGCCGAACTCGTGACCCCCGATAATGTCTTCGATATCGCTCGCGGATTACGGGAATTACTGATCGACGAGGAAAAAAGGCGCACTCTGGCCCAGGCCGGCCGCATGCAAGCTGGACGCTTTAGCTGGGACGAGACGGCCCGGCGCGTGCTCGGCGTCTACGGGGAAGTAATCTAACAGAAACTGTATGATCCAAACCTTAGAACAAGCAATTCAAGCGGCCGGAAGTCCCGTGGAGCTGTTGCGCAATTCCCAGACTGGCCCGTATGTGTTTCCGGTAGTCCCTTCGGAGTTTTCCAATTGGCGAGACGAGCAGCGCGCGTGGCGCGAGACTTGCGCGTTATTCGATCAATCGCATCACATGACGGACCTGTATGTGGAGGGTCCGGATGCACTGAAATTATTTTCCGATCTGGGTATCAATAGCTTTCAAAATTTCGCCGTTAATCAAGCGAAGCAATTTGTCGCTTGTAATGGCGATGGATATGTCATTGGCGACGCGATCTTGTTTTATCTGGCGGACAATACGTTCAACCTGGTCGGCCGGCCTTCCGCGCACAATTGGGTTCAATACAATTCGGAAGCACGCGGATACAACGTCAGGGTGGAAAGGGACGAAAGGTCGGCTGTGAATCAAGGTCGACGGAAGGCTTTTCGGTATCAGATCCAAGGTCCGAATGCCGTGAAAACGATGGAGAAGCTTCTTGGCGGACCGGTCCCGGGGGTGCGCTTCTTCCATATGAATACGTTCCGGATTGGTGGACGCGACGTTCGCGCGCTACGCCATGGCATGGTAGGACAACCGGGATGGGAGCTAGTGGGCCCTTGGGAACATGGGGAGGAGGTGCGTCATGCCATCGTCGAAGCGGGGCGGGAATTTGGGCTGAAACAAGTGGGATCCAGGGCCTACCCGACGACCACCCTCGAATCGGGCTGGATTCCCTCGCCGCTGCCTGCGATTTACACGGGCGAGGAGATCACGTCATACCGCGAGTGGCTCAGCACCTCGAGCTATGAAGCCAGGGCATCTTTGGGAGGGAGCTTCTATTCAAGCAATATCGAAGATTACTATTTGACTCCTTACGATTTAGGGTACGGGCCATTGGTTAAATTCGACCACGATTTCGTGGGGCGGAAGGCTCTTCAAGGAATGGCCAGAAGCAGCCATAGGAAGAAAGTAACTCTGGTTTGGAACGGCGCCGACGTCGAGCGGGTGTTTGCGTCGCTGTTTGAAGAAGGCGATATTCGAAAATATATCGACTTACCACTCGCCAACTATTCGACACTGCCGTTCGATAAGGTCCTGCTTGACGGCAAGATCGTGGGATTATCGACTTATACGGGTTATAGCTACAACGAACGCAAAATGTTATCACTGGCCGTGATGGATGTGGAGCACAGCGAACCGGGCGTGGAAGTTACGGTAGTTTGGGGCGAGGAGGGGCGTGGTTCGTCCAAGCCGACAGTGGAGCGGCATGCGCAGGCCGATCTACGGGCGACGGTCGCCGCGGCTCCTTATAGTGAGACGGCGCGGGTAGCTTACCGGCCCCATTGAGGTACAATCGGAAATCGCATGGCCTATATCTTCCACGAAGACGACCTCCCAAAGTTGGTCTCCGTTGTACCAGGGCGAGAGCGGACGTTTTTTGTCAACCAGGAATTAGCGCATACTGACGATATGCTCGCGGGCGTCATGCACTATAAACCGCAGGGCTCATCGCCTTATCATTTTCACGAGAATTGCGAACATTTTTACTTCATCATGGAAGGCCACGGAACGGTGGAGACACCGGAGGGAATTCGCGACGTGGCTCCGGGGGCGGTGGTCTTCATTCCGCCGGAGGCCAAGCATCGGCTGCGCGCCTCCGATACCGGTCTGTTCTATTTCGAGTTTCAGGCGCCGAACCGGTTCAAAACTACGATTCTCGATGGGACCCCCGACGATCTACGCTGGAATCGCGTCGACGGGCGCGTGTGGGTGCAGACGTAATGCCGGCGGGAACGGTTTTTATCGATACCAACGGCCTGCCGCATGAGAAATCGGCGGCCGGCGAGTTCACGGAGATCCTCAATGGGAAGCTCGCCGGGGCGAAGAATGTGTTTGGCGCCCTGCGTTGGATTCAGCCGGGCCAGGAGTTCCAAGCCGAACCGCTGGACAAGCACCAACTGATCTACATGATGCAGGGGCAGGGCCGGATTCGGCTCGAAGGCAAGGACTACGATGTTCGCAAAGGCGCGGGCGTCTACCTTGGGCCCTCGGAAACAGCGATCATCCAGGCGAGCGACGGCGCGTCCGTGAAACTATTTCACTTAATCGTCCCGCGAATTCCCAGATAGGGGGCGAATGAGGGCCACGAGAGCCATCTTTATTTGCGTGCTGTTCTGCGCGGCGGCGCTGGCCCAAACGACCGGCGCGATCAATGGGACGGTGCGCGTCAACGCGGAAGATCGTCCCGGAGTGCCGAATGCGCCGGTCGTGGCGAAGAACACCGCCACAGGCGCGTCTTATTCCGCGCGTAGTACCGCCAACGGAACTTACGCGATTTCCGGGCTCCCACCGGGCCTCTACGAAATCTCGGTGAATATAAGTGAGCCGCTTCCGTTCCCTCCTTTTCTCCAAAAAGACGTTGCAGGACGGGCCGGCGGGACCACGCGTGTAGATATCGCGCTCGAAGACGTCCAGCTTGGAACCCTCGGCGACAGCATCGCCGACTTTGTGAAATCGTTGAGTCCTCCGCCTCCGCCCAAAGGCCCCGTGCCGCGTACGCCAGAGGGCAAGCCCGATCTCAGCGGCTTGTGGCTCGGCGGCTTGTCCGTCCAATCCAGCAAACCTGAGTTGCTTCCGGAAGCGGAAGCCTTGGCAAAGGAGCGCGCGCAGGATGCCGGTCACAGTCTTCCTTCCGCGCGCTGCCTGCCGATGGGAATCGGTTTCACCGGCGCTTTTGGACCTACGCGGCTCGTTCAGACGCCGAAGATCCTGGTAGTCATCGACGAGGATGAACCGGTACGGCAGATCTACCTGGACGGCCGCCCGCATCCCCGGGACTGGAATCCGTCCTTCATGGGTCATTCGATCGGCCGTTGGGAGGGGGATACGCTGGTGGTGGACACCACGGGACTGAACGACAAGACGTGGATCAGTTTTTCCGTGACCGTGCATACGGAGATGCTTCACCTGACCGAACGCTATCGCCGAATCGACCTGGGCCACTTGGAAGTGGAAACTGTTTTCGACGATCCCGGCGCATTCAAGAAGCCCTGGACCATGAAGCGCACGAGTTCCCTTGCGCCTAAAGAGGGCGACGTACTCGAATCGATCTGCGAGGAAAACGAGCGCGACAGCGCGCACCTGCCTAGGTAGGACAAGGCCCGGCGCACAGTGCTGGGCGAGTCCGTTTCGCACAAGTTTCTCCAAAGCTTGTCCCCCCTAACCGTTCGGTTGGGCAAGAGATGACGTGAGTTGTACTAGCTACTAGCTAGTGTACTAGAACTACCCCGACGTGTAGCTAGGGAGGGGGGTGTATACAAAGGCGCAGTATTGCTTCTAGAACTTTGGGATTACTTCCCCTAGGTTTCTAGCTTTAGGCATAATATCCCAACCAACTGGAGTCCTAGACCCAAAATTGACGCTGAAATATGCCAAAAACTCTTGACAAAGTCCCGCTTCTCAGGTTAATCTGGACTCCTCCTGGGCATTCGGTTGACAGTTGTGTGCAGTTGAGAATTATTAGACTCTGCCCGAGCAGAGCGCGTTCTTAGGTTGTCGGAGGGTCGGATGAAAGTTGTTCTCGTTTCGCGAGACGAAGACCTGTGCAGATATTTCAGGGCTGCTGTAGCAGGCCTTGATGAATCTTCGGCGTCCGAGTTCATCGTGGCCGGCCCGGACGCTCATGTCGGCGCCGATGCCTATATCTGGGATTACTCGCCTAAGCTAAATCTGCGGGCGTTGGATGAAGCCGACCACCACTTGGTTTTAGTGGATCGGCAGGATCTGCCGGATGCCAGCCGTTGTCTGCCTCCAAGCTTACTGCTGGCGATAAAGCCGGTCTCCGTTGCGACCCTGGCTGGTTGGATGAAGCGCGTTGGCGCCTCTTGCCGGCAGCGAGGGGAGCAGGATTTTGTGGCTGAGGGGCTACACGATTTTGGCACGCCGCTGACCGCCGTTTCCGGTTACTGCGAGCTGCTGCTGGCCGATGCGATCGGCCCATTGACCACCCGGCAACGGGCGATCCTGGACCGGATGCGCCACAGCCTCGCGCGCCTCACTTGGTTGCGCTCGGAAATGTTCGAACGAACCACGGGCCGGGCTTCGGTACCCAACATTGAAGCCACGAGCATCGGGCCTTGTATCGACCAGGCGATTCACGAAATCCAAATCCTTGCGGATAAGAAACGTGTGACCATCGCCACGGAAATTGTCCCCCTGCCCGAGAGAATCTATTTCGACCCCGGCCAAGTGCAGCAGGTGTGTTGCAATCTGCTGGAGAACGCTTGCAAATTCGCGGAGGAGGGCGGGCGAATCGAGATCCGCGGCTACCCTTTGCACGCTCGCAACTGTTTCCGCGTGGACGTGTTTAATACGGGCCCGCGCATTCCGCCGGAACATCTCGAACGGATTTTCGACGATTACGCGTCCTTCGGGAGCCAAGGAATCGGTTCCCATCGGGGGACGGGTCTGGGGTTGGCGATCTCCAGACGCATCATTGAGCGGCACGGAGGGAAAATCTGGGCCGAGAATCGCCAGCAAGGCCCAGCGGTCTCGTTCGTGCTTCCGCTGCCTTCCTATAGCGTTGACCGTGCGCCCGCACGGCACAAAATGCCGCAGCAGTCTTTTCGCAAACGCGTGGCCGCCGTGCCCGCCTGAGCGATTTCGCGAGCGCAGTTTTTTCAGCGAGGCGGCAATAATAGTGCAGAAAAAAAGATGAAAGGTACAGCAATGGGAGTAGAAAAGACGGAGAGGACGATCTTAGTTGGAGATGACGATTCAGAAATCAGGGATTTTTTGGAAGTAACACTTCGCCATCACGGCTACGGCGTGCATCTGGCGGAAGACGGAAACCAGGTTATGGACCATCTGGATTCCGAGAAGCGGTTTTCGGCGGTCTTGCTTGACATCTTCATGCCCGGCAGGAACGGATTTGAGCTGCTACGCGAAATCCGGATGAAGGACCGCGATCTACCGGTGATTATGCTCTCTGGCGCCAGCAGCCCGGAAAACATCGTGGAAGTGATGAAGAGCGGCGCGACCGATTTTCTCGGCAAGCCGTTTAGCTCCGAGGACGTGCAGAGGGCTTTAAGAGTCGCTTTCGAAGGCCGTCCTGCGCCTAAGCCCGCCTCCAACGGAACGGAACGCTCGAGGAACAAGGCTCAGCAAACGCCTTCGGCAAACTGTAGCGAGATCATGCAGGAAGTGTACGCGATGGCCGGAGCCGTCGGCCCTTCCGACACCCCGGTGCTGATCCTGGGCGAGACGGGCGTGGGCAAAGAAGTGCTAGCGCGGCACCTCCACTCGCTGTCGCGGCGCTCGCAGAAGCCGTTCTTCAAACTGAACTGCGCAGCGCTCCCTTCCGAACTGGTGGAGAGCGAGCTGTTCGGGTACGAACGAGGAGCGTTCACAGGCGCGTTTCAACGCAAGCCCGGCATGTTCGAATTGGCCGATAGCGGTACGCTGCTGCTCGACGAGATCGGCGATATGGATTTCAAGCTCCAAGCCAAGCTTCTTCAGGTGCTCCAGGACCATGAGTTTCAGAGGCTGGGCGGTAAAGAGACGGTGCGGGTGGACGTGCGCGTGATCGCGGCCACGCACAACGATCTCGAGAGGGCGATCGCGGTCGGCAAATTCCGGCAGGATCTGTACTACCGCTTGAACGTCGTCACTTTGTATGTTCCACCGCTGCGCGACCGCAAAGACGATATTATGCCTCTGACCAAATCTCTGCTGGAGAAACACGCGCCCGGCGACGGCGCGCGGATCGAAATCACGCCGCAACTGCAGCAGGCTTTCCTGGTGCACGATTGGCCCGGCAATGTGCGGGAACTGGAAAACGTGATCCGCAAGCTGGTGGTGCTGCGGGACCAGCAATTGATCGCGCGCGATCTGACGGAGCGAGCGGCCCGGCGCAGCCTCACCACGGTGCCTTCGCTCGCGCCGTCCAGCATGGAAACGGTCGAGGTTAGCGCTCCGATCCTCGAGCAGGTGCGTCGGGCGAAACATCAGGCGGAAACGGAAGCCATTCTGGCGGCGCTTAGCTCCACGCAGTGGAATCGGAAAAAAGCCGCCGGGCTGCTGAAGATCGATTACAAGGCGCTGCTCTACAAAATGAAGAAGCTGGGGATCGAACATAAGCTGGCGTCGCTGCCGGCCGGCGAAGAAGATTTCTAGCGGAGTTGGTGCTGCGCCATGTGGCGCTCCAGCCAGCGCATGGCTTCTTGTTCGGTGGAAAACGCGCCATCGAGCTGAGCTTCGTACGCCGCACCCACCACTTCGCCGATGTGCGGGCCGGGGCGATTGTCGAAATAGGGCAGCACATGGCGGCCCAGGATCAGCGCAGGCTGCGGATTGCGCTCCACCGCTTGCTCGCGTGCCATTTCCCGAATGTGGAGGGCCCCTTCGGGAAGACCGCCTGCGAGTGGCGGGCGGCCGGAATGGTCCGCTTCGATCAGCAAAAGCAGTTGCGCGATGCTGGCGGGAGCGAGCCGCAAAGCCAGCCGCCGGATCGCCCGCGGAGTGGCCTCCGGGCCGATACTCGCATGCGCCAAATGATGCTCCACCAGCGGAACCACCTGCTCCACGATGGAGCTCTTGATCCCAATCCGCTCCAGAAACGCTCGTGCCATGGGGCCGGCCTGCGCTTCATGGCCCCAGGACGTCCAGCGCAGACGCCCCTCGCGCTCGCGTAGTTCGGTGGTCGTGGCCTTGGCGAAATCGTGGCACAACGCGGCGAATAGGAGCGTGGCACGGTTGTCGCCCTGAAGTCGTTCGCGCGTGGCGACGCGCGCGGCGGCGTCCAGAACCAGCATGGTGTGGCGGCCGGCGTCGCCCTCGGGGTGCCATTCGGGGTCCTGCGGGACGCCGTCCAGCGCGCCGATCTCCGGGAAGTGAATCATCCAGCCGGTCTTGCGAAGATAGGCGGCGATGCGGCCGGGCCGCTCGCTTTTCACCGCCCATTTCATGAATTCCTCGGCGACCCGTTCTTTCGCCAGCGTGGAGTACTCACCGGTAAGCGAGCGGCACATCTCGGCCGTGGCATCGTCGATCTCCAGATCGAACCGGCAGGCAAACTGCATTCCGCGCAACACCCGCAAGGGATCCTCGCGGAAGGCGGGGCCGGTGGCGCGGAGCGCTCGATTCTTCAGGTCCTCCGCGCCCCCAAAGAAATCCAGAAGCTCGCCGCGGATGGGATCCCAGGCGATCGCGTTGATGGTAAAATCTCGGCGGCTGGCAGCTTCGCGAGGCGTGATCGCCTCTTCGAAAGCCGTGCGGAAGTCGCGATGATGCATCCCGATCTTGCTCTCACGGCGAGGAATGCTGAAATCCACTTCGCCTAAACTGCCGCGAAAAAGCTTGACCACCCCGAAGGCTTTCCCGACCACATCGACCCTGCCATACCGGGTGAGAAACGCGGTCAGGCGCTCGTAATCGATGCCGTAGACTTCGATATCGAAGTCCTTGGGTTCGAAGCCCAGCAGCGCGTCGCGCACCGCCCCGCCGACCACTAGAGCGCGAAATCCCGCAGTCGCGAGATCGCGCACGACCTCGTCCAGAAGGGGCGGGAGGGTGAGAAGCACTCACCTTCAATTCTCGCTCGGCCGCTCAACACTGTCGATCACCAGAAAATCGCCCGGCCCCTTCGCCGGCTGAAGCTTCAACCCGAGCTGTTCCTGGATGGCCGTCACGTACGACGGCCCCGTGGGTTCCGGGGCGTCTCCAATCGGCGGAGGAACGGGAGCCCTGTCTCCCCTCATGATCCCGCCCGGCATAAATGCCGGTGTCGTTTGGTCGGGCGAAAACTCAACGTGGAAGTCGAATAATCCTTTAAGCCCGGTCTTGTCGATCACCGCTCGATCGAGCACACGAGTCAGTCCCGTGGCGAATTGATCCAGCGTGATGCCGTGATCGTTCTCGCTCATCAAAGGTTTTCCTTCGGGCGGAAAAGCCCACCTCTGGCCGTCGCATTCGTTTGGGAGCGGCCTACCGGCCTGCAACAGCGCAATGCGCTCTTCGCGCGTTATTTTGGGGCAAGTGGCCTCATCCACTTTCGGCATTTTCGGCCCTCCCTTGGCGATCACCAGATCATAGACCGGAACCTCTTTCACCTCGCGATGGATCTTCAGCTTGAACCGCTCTTCGAGCAGCGTCTGCATCATCGGCCCGCTCATCATGTCGCGGCTCGGCGTGCCCTCCGGCTTGGCTTCGATATCGTAAAGCTCGCTTCGGATCCATCCTGGGCCGCCAGTAAGCGTCTCGTAGAAGGCGTGCGGATTCAGCCCTCGGCCATTGGGGAACATGATGTACGCCTCATGAATCAAGTCTTCGACTTTGCCGCATCGAAGCGAATATCTGCCCGGGCTGTTGCCGCCGGGCCCGCCCCTGCCGCCGGGATTCGGAGGCGGAGCTTCGCAGCGCCGGATCGAAGCCACCTCCCACTTGGGAACTTCCGCGGACGGGGACTGCGCGCGAGCCGCCGGCGCGTGCATGAATCCGATCGTCACCGGAATCCCGGCTGCCGCCAGCCCCGCGCCGGCGAGCAAGACTTTTCTCGCCGCGGTTAATTTCCAAATCACCCGATTTTTCATGATCGCCTCGACTCTCTTCTTCAAATCCGATCCCGTCACTCCCGCCACACACGCCATCGGAGACTCGGTATACAACTTGCAAACGTTCACAATTCCTTCCGCATAGTCCCGCGGCGTATTCCCGAGCCTCAACACCTCTTCATCGCAAGCGCGCTCGCGCTCATCGATCAATTTCGCCCCGATCCACCACACCACTGGATGAAACCAGAAAATCGCCCGCACTGCCATATGAATCGTCGCCGTCAGGTTGTCGCGCCGCTTCACATGACACAGTTCATGCGCCAGAACCGCGTTCCATTGCGCCGGGCTATGCCTCTGTTCGATGCCTTCCGGCAACAACAACATTGGGCGGAAGACCCCAAAAACTCCGGGCTCAAATAGCTTCGGCGACGATCGAGCCGAAACCGGCAACCCAAGCGCCAGCGGTTTTGCGACCTTCACATGGGGTGAACCCCTAAGGTGAGACACGAACGAAAAGACGCACTTGCCGTTCGCTTGAAATAAATTGTAGCCGATTACTTTCCGCGGCAGCATGGTCCCATGCTCGACCGCGGATTTTTTCTCACTCAGCAGGCCATTCGTC
>DATDGT010000331.1:0-3419 GCA_036521975.1 Bryobacteraceae bacterium | reverse complement strand
CCGGTTTGGCACCTCGATGTCGGTTCATCGCATCCTGGGGGTGTAGAAGCTCCCAAGGGTTAGGCTGTTCGCCTATTAAAGCGGTACGTGAACTGGGTTCAGAACGTCGCGAGACAGTTCGGTCCCTATCTGTGGTGGGCGCAGGAGATTTGAGAGGGGTTGGCCTTAGTACGAGAGGACCGGGCTGAACAGACCTCTTGTGATCCAGTTGTCACGCCAGTGGCATAGCTGGGTAGCGAAGTCTGGTCGGGATAAACGCTGAAAGCATATAAGCGTGAAACCTTCCTCGAGATGAGATCTCCCAACCGTAAGGTAAGAAGGGCCGTGGAAGACTACCACGTCGATAGGACGGGAGTGGAAGCGGGGTAACTCGCGAAGCTAACCGTTACTAATAGCCCGTTCGGCTTGACCATAAAATTTACTGTAGATACAGAGTAGGACAAGCTTCAGCTTGTCCAGTGGTTGGCCCGTCGATATTCAAGGAGACAGGAGTCAGGATTCAGGAGTCAGAATGAACCGCGAAGCGCGCACCTTAACATTCTGACTCCTGTCTTCTGACTCCTGACTCCTTTCGGCTTTGGGTGACTCTAGCGAGGGGGTCACACCCGTTCCCATCCCGAACACGGCAGTTAAGCCCCTCAGCCCCGATGGTACTGCACGCGCCAAGTGTGTGGGAGAGTAGGAAGTTGCCCAATTAAATTGTGAAGCCCCGGCGATGAGCCGGGGCTTCGTTTTTTGTGCCGAGCATGTTCGACACTTTCAAAGTCCGCGCGCCCTAGCCACCGCGTCGCGGACCGCGGCCAACACCGCCTGCGGTTCGTCGCGCAAAAGGTTGTGGCTGGCTTCTGGAAAAACGCGTTGCTCGCCGCGGGTCGACAGACGTGCGAGCCCCCGCTGTCCTTCGATCCACCTGGCCTCGAACGCCCGCTCGCGCTGGGCATCGGCGGCGTTATCCGGAGGCGTCACGCGATGGCGCCCGGCAGTGAGCACGATGAGCGGCAGGTCCCACAGATCCGGTGCCTCGAGCGATTCGAGCATACTCCGGTAGCCCAGCTCCTTCATGCTTTCGACGGCGGTGCGGGGTTCGAACGCGTTCATAGTTTCCGGCGGCATCGCGAGCCGCACGAGTCCGATCGGCCGTGCGAGCCGCGCGATCGCCGGCAGCAAGCCTGGAAAGTACGGCGGCTCCGGGGTTTCGCCCGGCATCATCATCGTTGAATCCACCAGGACCATCCCCACGACGCCTTCGGGGTAACGGTGAGCGAAAACACGGGAGGTCAGTCCTCCGAATGAGAAGCCGACCAGCACGTATGGTGGAGAGATCTTCGCATTTCTTAGCAGGACGTTCAGGTCGCGGGCGACAGCGCTGGCGGAATGCGGGAACGGAGCGGCATCGCTCCATCCATAGCCCGCACGGTCATACCAACATGCGCGCGTGTAACCGGCAACTTCTTTCTGAAACTGGGACCAGCCAATGCCCGGTCCGCCCAGGCCGCTTTCGAAAATCACCACGGGCGACCCCTCGCCCTGGCAGAAATAGTTCAACGTTCGCCCGCCCACATCGACGGCGTGGCCGACGCGCGGAGGCAGGGGATGACGCCATTCGGAAACCTGCTCGTAGCTGAAACCCGCGATGCCTAAACAACCAACGAAAGCCGCAGACTTGAGGGCGAGCGCAGCCGCGCGCTTTTTAAGGCTGGGTTCAGGTGGAGCGTTGAGGATATCGAGATAGCGATAGGAGCGGCCGTAACCCGAATCTCCGCTGAGTCGAAGCGGCGACAGATCGGCGTCCGGCTCCTCTTCGAAGCGGAGTTCTTCAAAGGGCGCACCAGCGAAAGCGCGCCAACGACGGTTGGTGTAGAAAGCGAACGCGAAGAGGAATATTCCGAGGGCGACGGTGCGCGCGGCGGTCTCGAAACTCGCTCGCTCGATCGCGGCGGCGGCTCCGACCGCGAAAACAAACGCCGCCCCATAAGCCGGGATCTTCATCCGCAGGTTCGAGCTTCCTGGCGAGTAAGCGCATGCGAAGGGCATTTTGGTGAATCGCGTAAACAGGCGATTCACTAGTATGATCGCCACGCCGCAAAGGACCGCCGCATAACCCCAAGCTTCCGGCCTTTTCCAGACCCCGATGTAGAACAGAGATGCGGCGATCAGAACGGGCGCGGGCGCCAGCACGAAGGCGGAGCGCCGTACCGCGTAGAAGTACGCCTTGGGACTGTGGACCTGCGTGATGCGCAGCAGCCAGTTTGCACGCATCGTCAGGGGCAGGGAAAACGCCACGCGCAGACCGATGACGGCCATGGCGAGAAGCACAAATCCCGCAACCGCAAGCGGCGTGTTCGGTTGATCCCATCTGGGCGGAATGAAACCGAAACGTTGCGCGTCGGCGTATATACGCGAATTGCCAAACAGCATCCCTTTCGCGAATAAGAGGGAGATCCCCAGCGCCAGTCCTCCGAAAACCGCAAGGAGATTACGATGCTGGCGGCTCCGGGCCACGGTCCGGGCAATAAATAGCATCACGGCGCGTTCGACGGGAGCGAGCCTCATCGTCAGGAGGCGAAGAAGTTGGCTCCCAATCGGACGCCAACGCGAGCGGCCGCTGGAACCAAAATCCGGCTCCTCGATAATGCGGCGGATGTTGCGAAAATACGCCAGAGTGTAGGAGACCGCGGCCAGCAGGACCGAGATCGCCAGTCCGGCAAGCGCTCGCCCGCCCAGTTCCTGGAAGAAGCGGTATTTCGAACCATTCCAACGCTCAAACAAGCCTACAAACCAAAAAGAAGGCAGATATTTCGTGAAGGCCGGCGGCGGCATGTTTGGCCGGACTTCCATTTCCGACGGTCCCGGCGTGAGGAAATACGCCCCCAATATCGCGAAAAAAATGACCACCTGCAAAACGTTCGACACCCTCAAGAAGTAGCGATACGGAAGCGCCGCCGCGCTCACGCCCTGTATGGCGATGAGCGCGCAGAAAGTGAACAACCCCGCGGCGATCGTCGCAGCCCAATACGCGAAGAACGTGCGCACGCCGCCGGAGACGAGAGGATAGCCGATTCCCGTAACGGAGTTGACGGCGACGATGCCGAGCCCCAGCCCTACCGCCATAGCGGCGAGCTTAGCGCGAAAAATCGTTCGCGGACGGATGGGCAGAACGCTCAGAACCAGGCTGTCCCGCCGGTCGGGAAAAATTGAATCCCAAGCCACGACGGTAAAGAGTCCGGCCACCGCAATGGTCGTGCCGATCAGGAATTCCTGGTCGCCCCAGGAATGTAGCCCAAGTTCGTCACAGAAGGGCCGGAAAATCGGCTAAGCCCTTAAGAATCAGCTCAGGCGATTGCCGAGTCTACACTACATTCGCGATTCTGTTGGAACCGATCCGGGAGGGTCAACCGGAGTTGCTGCAACAACGATTT
>DATDGT010000330.1:0-3707 GCA_036521975.1 Bryobacteraceae bacterium | reverse complement strand
GAGATGTTTCGTCGGTCCCTACCCGATGGCCCTCCGCGACGCTGCCTCGATCGACTTTCGAACCGGCTCACCAAAATCCTCTCTCAAACTCGCAAACTCACCCCCCCGCATAACGGGCAGAGATTGGCCCTATAAGTCGGCCACTCGTACATTGGCCCCCGAACAACGTTCTGGGTATCGTCGGTTTTAGTATTCCCGCCGCATCGCGCCTCGAAAGTTGGTCCGGCGGCGTCCACCGGTGTCGCGGCAGCATCCCTGGGAATCGAATGGAATGGTTCGATCAGTGCCGGCGAGGGCTGGCCCGGTCACAATGCCCGCCGTGCCTCGGCGATGGCATTTACCGGATCACCAAGTCGGCCATTGCCTTCCACGCTTCTTCGTCTCGGCCGATGCTCAACCGATTGCCGGCGCGAACCAGGGGAAGGCGCAACAACCGCGGCTCCCGTTCGATGCGGGACAGAATGTCGGCGTCAGACATGCGGAGATACTTGAGCCCGGCATCGACATACGATTTCTCTTCTGTGTCCAGGAGGGCGGCCAAACCGAAGTGGTCGGCGAATCTGCGGATCTCGGCCGGGGCCATCGGCCTCTGGTGCAGATCCACCATCTGGGTCGGAGCACCCCGCTCTTTGAAGAATCGCTCAGCCGCGCGTGTTTCGTTGGATTTCTTGATTCCGAAAATTTGGACGTTCATGGCGTCAGGCATGAAAAAGCGGAGTCACGCAGCCGGCGCATGCTTCCCCCGGGAATCGAAATCGTCGGATCGAAATCGTCGGCCGGTCTAAGCAATTGCCTTTGAGACCGGAGTGTATACCGCTTTCGATTCTGTGATTGCCCCAGAAGAGCCATAGTCCCTTATTCACGAATTCCCGGAGCTTCGTGGCCCGACCGCGCGACGTACTCTACATATGATCCCAGGTATATGTGTGGTGTGTGATCCCCGTCGCCCGCGCCTAGCTCCAGCACCCGTGTGCTCAGGCCGCGTAGAAACGCCCGGTCATGCGACACGAAAATCATCGTGCCTTCGAAGTGCGATAGAGCTTCCACCAGCATCTCCTTGGTCGCCAGATCGAGGTGATTCGTGGGTTCGTCAAGCACCAGGAAATTCGGCGGATCGTACAGCATCCGCGCCATCACCAGGCGCGACCGTTCACCTCCCGACAACGCGCGGATCGGCTTGTCCACATCGTCGCCCGAAAACTGGAACGCCCCTGCAAGGGTCTTCAGCGATCCCAGCGTTTCCTGCGGAAAATCCCTTTCGAGCTGCCCGATCACCGTCAGATCTCCGTTCAGCACGTCCAGCGACTGCTGCGCGAAGTACCCCATTTTCAGGCTCGCCCCTAGCCGGATGATCCCGCTGTCCGGCTGCACCGCTCCGGCAATCAGCTTGAGCAGCGTCGTTTTGCCCGCGCCGTTGCGGCCCATCACGGCCCAACGCTCGCCCCGGCGGACGATCATGCTGAACCCGTCATAAATCACGCGCGAGCCATATCGTTTGTGGACGTCCTCGATTACCGCTACTTGGTCGCCCGAACGCGGCGGCTCGCGGAACTCGAACTTCACCACCCGGCGCTGGCGCGGTAGTTCCACCTTCTCGATCTTGTCGAGCGCCTTGATGCGGCTCTGCACCTGCGCCGCCTTGGCCGCGTGCGTGCGAAAGCGCTCGATGAAGCGTTGCTCCTTGGCGAGCATCGCCTGCTGGCGCGCATACGCCGCCTGCTGATTCGCCTCCCGGACGGTTCTTTCGCGCTCGTAGAAATCGAAGTTACCCGAATACACGACAATCTCACCCGAATCGATTTCGGCGATCTCCGTCACCACGCGGTTCATGAACTCGCGGTCGTGCGAAGTCATCAGGAGTGCAGCCGGCAGCGCTTTCAGGAACCGCTCAAGCCAAATGATCGATTCGATGTCCAGGTGATTGGTCGGCTCGTCCATCAGCAGCACGTCCGGCCGGCCCAGCAGCACGCGCGCCAGCGCTACCCTCATCTTCCAACCGCCGGACAGATTGCCGACATCGTTGTCGATCTGCTCCGCCGTGAAGCCGAGCCCTTCCAGTACCTCGCGCGCCTGCGCTTCCAGGCCGTAGCCACCCAGGTGGTCGTATTCCTCCTGCACCTCGCCGAACCGCACAAGAATTTCATCGAGCGAATTGGCGTACTCGGGGCCTGTCATCTTTTGGTTCAGGGCTTCGAGTTCATGATGGAGGTCGCCGACGCGTCCACTGCCCGCGATGGCTTCGTCAAGCACAGAGCGGCCCGACATCTCCTCCACATCCTGGCGGAAGTAGCCGATTGTGAGCCGCTTCGGCACGGTCACCTCGCCTTCGTCCGGCGCCTCCTCCCCCACAATGATGCGGAACAGCGTGGTCTTGCCGGCGCCATTCGGACCCACCAGGCCCACCTTTTCTCCGGGATTCAATTGGAACGACGCGTCAACGAATATGAGTTGACGGCCGTATTGCTTGTTGATATTGGCAAGCGAAATCATTCGGGATTACTCCTATTTTGCGAGGCGTGGGTCCGGGTACATGTTCTTTACCTATCGTGACCCACTGCGGTCCGCCCCACCGCTTGTATTGGACAATTCTTCGAGTTGAAAGAATCAGTCGGGCAAGGTACTATTAACCGAAAAGGAGGAGTACATCAATGCCGGGCGAAAAACATTCAATCGTTGGCTTCAAGCGGCCCCCCCCGAACACGCTGCCGAACAGTACTGGACCGAGGAGCGCCTCCGTTTAGTCGCCCCGATTAAGCTCCCTGTCGCGCCCGGAAGGTCGGACGGCGGCGCCGAGGCGCCCGCGCCAAGCGGTGATCCCGGCCATACGCCGCACTCGCGGGGCTCGGCCGAGGAACCGAAGACTCCGGTGGGGCCGAGAGTAACGGGCGGCTATGCCGTCCCAACACCCCTGGCCTATCCGTTCCGCACCAACGGCAGACTCTTCGGCACCTTGCCAAACGGCGGCGGGTTTTCCGGTTCGGCGTCGCTGATATCACCCAATATTCTGCTGACGGCCGGCCACTGCGTCTACTACGAGGGCGGCTGGAACGGGAACCTTGTGTTCTATCCATCGTACCCCGTGCGATCCTCGAGCGATCCGTACTACAGATTCGGGTATAGTTACATCGCGTGTTGGACGGCGTGGAGCCAAAGCAGCAACCTCGCATACGACTACGGGATGATCTGGATCGACTCGGGTCCGGGAAACGCGCTCGGCTGGCTCGGCACTCTGTGGAACGCCTCGACATCCGGTCGGACATGGACCGCCATAGGCTACCCGGCCGTACCCAATCCGCCGTTCAACGGCAACGCCATGGACGAAGCCACTGGCCAGTACGGCGGCAGCGATGACTCGGGCACTTTCATTCTGGCCAATGACAATATGTCTCATGGCGCCAGCGGCGGCCCCTGGGTTACGACGTGGAACGAGTCATCGCCGACACATGCAAACAGCAATAGCAGCAATATCGACGGCAGCGGAAACATTAGTGGTCCATATTACACGCAAGATCTGAACACCCTGTTCAACTGGATTTCTAATCCCGCCAATCGGACCTGACCCGCATTCACTCGTGTCCAAAATAATTTTGTAGACCGCTTCGGTCAGGTTCGGTAGAGCCCCAAAACAAATGCCCTCCTTTTTGTGAGATCTTGAAGCGACGCGGAACCCGAGTTGCTGACGAACCCCGCGTACACTAAAACACCCA
>DATDGT010000329.1:0-5826 GCA_036521975.1 Bryobacteraceae bacterium | reverse complement strand
GGTGGAATCCATCGTTGAAAAGCTGTCACGTTGCAAACAGACTCTGGAAAAGATAGTGCCCGGCTGCACCTCGCCACGGTCACGGAAATCAAGAAGCGGCAAAAACCAATAGTCCAGTTATTTATTGGACACTACACTAGCTCATCCCTAGCTCAAGTTCGTCAGTTGACCGCTCCCTGGCGGTCGCGGCTCGGAATCGACGGTTGTTTTATAGCCGCTTACAGGGCTGCGAGGCAGGGGGGGCGGTCACTGACGAAGTTGGGTTAGCGTGTTAACTAGCACAGGGTATTATTTTTCTAAATTTCCGCCCCATCGGGCGTAACTCCCTGAAATACAACACCGAAGCCGCTCCCGATTCAACTCTCGACCCGCAAACTCTCGCGTTATTTCGCCTTATTCCCACGATATTTTTTACGTTGTGGCCGCGTTTAGCTCGCGTCATTTTAGCGTTTTGCTCTCACAGGCTGAAGCCCTGTGCCACCATCTTGCCCAACCCGACTGCGCACGGATGTAGAAGACCAAGGAGCCGTCAGAGGTCCCAGGGCAATGCCAGGCACAGGCCCGAATAGGTACATCGGACGGTTTTACCCGTTTCGATATTTGATCTTGCAAACGGGAACGTTTCAGGTTAGGGTATGCTAGCGCATGAATAAACCACGGGCCGGCCCTTTCAACCCGGCGATCAGTTTGGCCGGGGGCGGCCCAAGGGCATCCGTAATCGACCGAAACCCGGCGACGGTCTGTTGGACAAGTTTGCGGCGCACGTGATGGGCAAATGCATTCGCCGAGCGCTCACGGAGGGGTACCGGGGCGCCTTGGGCCGTGCGTGGAGCGCATCGGTCCCACCCGCCGCGGGGCCGCCGCTGTCGTTTAAGCTGCCCACGATCCGCTCGGCGCAGGATTCTAAACGCGCGGCGGGAAGGGTGGGGAGCGGCGCCACGCTGGCCGCCGCGGAATGGACCAAGCGGGTCTGCTAGGGAATGGAGCCGTTGACGAGCGTTTCTTGCGCTCTATTTTCGCACTATTTTGGTGTGCCGGGGTCAAAGTTCCGATTCCAATGGAATCGGAAACGTGATGAATTTCGCCCCACAGCTCCCGCACGTCCAATGGCCGCTATAGTGGTATCGCGCGCCGCGCGAGTCACGATGTCGCGAGACGTGAACCGAAGGTTCGTCGAGCATCACGGATGGCGATCGAAGTTGACGTGACTGCTAGAATGCGAAAGCTAGGTTAAACGACAGCCAGGAGGAAGCGCTTGGAGTACAGGATTTTCGGCCCAGGTGGAACGCCGGGCGAGAACATTCGCAAACAGCTCAAGACCCTCCTCCAGATGGATGAGGCGCAGAGGAATACGATTGCTGAACTCTTTCTTCGGGGCGAGGATGACCCGTGGGGACGCAACATCCCGCGTGCTGTGGCCGCTAGCAGTATGCTTCCTGAGCAGTTCAGCGAAGCTGCTGGTCTGGTCCGCAACTTTCTCTATTCGTGGCGCGAATTCAATCTGCAACTCTCCGACATCGAAGGAGACCTTCTGCTCCTCGGATGTACGGACGCTGAAATCAAGATTGCCATCGATTTATTCGACCGGCTATCCGTAGTGAGAGATAAGGTTTGGGCCAGGAATATTTCCCGCGTTCAGGAGGTAGATGGATTACCGACGATCGATAACATTAACATCATCTGCGATGCAAGGGCAGTGTTCGGAGGGTTCCCCGATGGCGCTGAAACCGCGACCGACAGTTACAAGACACTCCTCGGCCTCAAGCCGCTCGTCATCATGGAAATAATTAGCTCCGACAACTACGGCCGTGAGCGGCGAATGGCGGTTCAGATGAATGAGGAAAGTTTTGAATTGTTTCGAAAGACAATAGCCAGGGCCCAGGAACAATTCGCTATACTAAAAGGGCGGATCGGAAGTTCTTTCCCGCAAGCGTAGTCGTATGCCAGCAACGATAGCGAAAGACCGCAGACAAGCCGGTTGGTCTACATCCAGGCATTTCCTTTCGCCCGCACAAGACCTCGGACCGTTTCGCCGTCGCTTATCTGGCCCCCGCAAAATAAGCCTAATCGAAGCGACAAAGAGCCGAGCCGAAGCACCGGAGAGTGGTGAAACCAGGAAGGTGCTGGAGCTAGCATCCAAGATCGAGGCAATGGCATCGGATGCGGTTCGAGACCGATATCACGAGCTTATCGATAAGCGCCCGAATCTGTCCTCGATTGAGCGATTCGAATTCAAGCGGGTTAAGGAACGCCTTGATCGTGAGGACTTCGACGCGGATCAGAAGGCGAAGGACCGCGATTGGCAGGAAAGGCGGACCGCCGTTCTGGATTCGATCGAGGAGCTGATTGATCGCTTGCGTCAATCCAATCTCTAAGGCTCACGGCTAGCGCGCCAATGGCTTTGTTCCAGCGTAAGGAGATACCTCCAAAGTATTCAAGCCACACAGATTACAAGCCGTTCCTGCGCCGCGATTTTCAGCGTCGATGCGCGTACTGCGAGCGTACCGAATACTTTCTCGGTGGAGCGGAGTCGTTCGAGATTGACCACTTTAGGCCACAAAGCCGCTTTCCGGACTCGCGATCCCTATACGAGAATCTTTACTACTGCTGCCGGAAATGCAACGTCTACAAATCCTCGATTTGGCCATCGGACGGTCAGGTCCAGAGAGGGTCCGTTTTCTCTGATCCGTGTGTCGAGGATCCATATCAGGTCCATTTGAGCGAGAGGCTGGATGGAACGCTTGACGAGTTGACGCCCTGCGGAGAGTTTACCAATGGGCATATCCGTCTGGATCGGCCCGATTTGTGCGAATGGAGGAAGCAGCGCCGTCGGGCGAGGACTGATTTACCCATGCTGCGAGGAATAGAAGACAAGCTGCTTTACATGCTCGATTCAGCCGGGTCACTGCGTGATCGCGGCGAGATTGGGGCGAATCTCGAAGACCTCCGGCGACTTATTCGCGAAACGCAGGAGCGATTCCTGATTTGACAACCCAGCGCGCCAAATTGTGGGCCGGTAGCGGTTGTGGGCCATCCGGCGCATTGACCATCGGAAAGAAGTTGCAGTGCCCGCTCTTCGCCGCGCTGGCCGCTTGCGCCAGCTTCAGCAGCTACATGATGTGTTCCTGGAGAACCTCACCATTCGGAGCACCGGAGGGAATGGCGATGGAATCGATATCGATTCCTGCAAACATGTCCGGATCGGTCGCTGCGATATCGCCACGGGCGACGATTGCATCGCCATCAAATCCGGCCGCGGCAGCGAGGCGTACGCTCTTTTGAAAACTACGGAAGATGTGGTGATATCGAATTGCACGTTGGCCGGCTCGATTTTTGGTGCATCGGCATCGGCAGCGAGACCTCGGGCGGCATTCGCGGAGTTCGGATCGAACATTGCAAATTCACGCATGCCCAGACCTTTGCGATTTACATCAAAAGTCGTACAGGTCGCGGGGCATTCATCGAGGACATCGCGGCCGACGATTTAGTTGTCTCCGATATGAGGGGCGGTTTTTTGAGAATTAATATCCTCAGCAGCGGCTTACAAGATGAGGCGCCTGTGCAGGGGGACGAGGGCATCCCCGCGGCCAAAAATTTCCGATTTTCGAATATTCGCGCCACTGGCTGCTCCATGCTGACCGATGCGGTCTCCATTCATCCGAGGAAACCGCTCAATGGCTTCTCGTTGACAAACGTGACAGGCGCGTGTGCGAAGGGAATTGCGCTCGCAAACGTCCAAAACGCGGAGATCCGGAATGTGCAAAATCGCGGGCTACACGGGACCTCTGATCGGAGTGAACAACGTCACCGGAAATGGAATTGAGGACGCGGCGACGATCGATGCTCCGAAAATTCCCTAGTCAAGTAGCGGCGGCATGACGACAGACGGTAGTCTGGCGGGAGCATCTTTTGCGAGGCTAAAGCCTCGCGTGGGCTGAAGCCCACCCTCCAACTCACTTCACGGGAAGAAAGCGCTGCACGCGCTCGCCCTGGAAGACTTCGCCGGTGTAGATGTCGCCTTTGGAATCCACGGCGATCATGTGCAGCCCGAAAAACTGGCCTCCGTTTTCGCCCATGCTGCCCATCTTGCCGATCACTTTGCCGTCTTCGCGATTGAGGAACCAGATGTGGTTGTTGGTGAGGTCGGAAATGTACAGGAGGCGCTGCTGCTTATCCGGCGAAAACATCACGCCGCCCGCCGCGCCGCCCACGCCGGTCATCGGCGCCAGAATAAATTCCTTCAAGAACTTGCCTTGCTTGGTGGTGACGTGAATGCGGTTCGCCATGCGATCCGCCGCATATACGAATCCGTCGTTGGAAATATTCAGCGTCAAATGTCCGCGGAATTCCTTAGGCATGGGACCGCCGGGAGTGTACGCGCGGTCCGCGTCATTGACGGTCATTTCTGAAAGCGCGTGTCCATACGCGCCCCAACCGCGTTTGAATTGGAAAGTGTCCAGATCGAAGACCATCACACGCCCTCCTAAATAGTTATCGGCGGCGTACAATTCACGAGCCGGCTCATCCAGCCGTATCTCTTCGAGTCCTCCGACGATCATGGGCGTCGTGGGAGGGTATTTCGCGCGGAACGCCGCGGTCGCGGCTTCCTGACCCGCGCGAGCCGTGGGACTAGGTTGAGCGCGGCCGCCGCCCGGAGGGGTGATGAACCCCGCCACCGGACCGGCGCTTCCGCGGCCGGGAGTGTGCTGCCCGATCTGCGCCGGAGATCCCCCGCCTCCGCCCGGCGGCCGCTCCGATGTCCGCGGAACCTCGGCCACGACTTTGCCCGTCTTGGGATCGTACTTGCGCACCGTGTCTTGCCCGATGTAGACGAACCCTTTGCTGTCTACGGCCATGCCATGGCCCTGCGGCGCATCGAAGGAACCGATCACGTCGCCGTTTTTATCGAGGTGGATCATTGCGGGAGGGCGCACGCAGCAATCGGCAATAGGGGGCGTAAGCTCCGCTTCCAGTTCGATATCGGTGAGATCGTTGGGGCGATCGAGCACCCAGACGTTATCGTCTTTATCCACGGCCAAACCCGTCACGCCGCCCAGCTTCCACTTGTTGGGCAGCGGTTTGGGCCAATCGGGATCGAATTTGAATTTCGGCGCCGTGGGCTCTTGCGCTCCCGGCAACGCCCACAAGATCAACAAGCCCAGACCTGCTAGCGCGGCTGCGCTGCGGGACCGTTGGATCCGATGGCGGATTGGATTGCGGTTCATAACGCCTGACTCCTTGCCTTGAACTGTCCGCTTTAGTATAGTTGACCGCGGCCTGAGAAGTGCTTAAGCGGCCACGTGGCGGCTACTGCTGCATGGTGATGGGGGTACGTCGAGGGCGGAGGCGCTGCTTGTTCGTATCGGTGACCCACTCAGTAACGGTACGGCCCTGCCGGTATCACCTGTTTCTGGGCGTGATATCTACTTGCGATGCTGTCTCCAAGCGAGAAATCGGGAAGGAACCCGTGGTGTCTCGCGTATGCCGCTGTCAATGTGGCCGTCCGGTCTTTTTTCGGAACAGCCGGTGTCTCAACTGCGGCGCGCCTTTGGGCTATGAACCGCATCTTGGCAGGGTGATGGCGCTCGAGAGCGTGCCGGGCGATGCCTGGCGCGTGGAGGGCCAAGAGGGAGAAGGTAAGACATATTACCGCTGTGACAATCTCTATTCTCCGGCGGCATGTAATTGGTTAGCCCAAGTTCGTCACAGAAGGGCCGGAAAATCGGCTAAGCCCTTAAGAATCAGCTCAGGCGATTGCCGAGTCTACACTACATTCGCGATTCTGTTGGAACCGATCCGGGAGGGTCAACCGGAGTTGCTGCAACA
>DATDGT010000328.1:0-66271 GCA_036521975.1 Bryobacteraceae bacterium | reverse complement strand
TGTCATGGACTGCGGAAACGCACAAGAGGGTCAGTCTACACTACATCGCGTTTTTCAAAAGCGGCTATTGGGAACACGTCACTTGCCCTCACCGCAAGTCCAAAAAATCTCAGAATCGACGGTCGCGTGACGAACTTGGGTTAAGGTCGGCTGAACCGCGGCGCGGCGTTCGCACCCCAGCCCCCGCCGTAAGCCGGGGATCTGAACGTCATGACGCGTTACAGACGGATTACGGGCTAGGGTTCGACACCAGGGTTCGATGGCCTTGACCCGGCCCTTCAAACGTGATATTTCTGGTTTGCTTCGGCGTTCTAAGAAAGGAGATCCAATGAAGCGTAGAAAAATGTTTATTCGCGTTGCCGTAGGGTTGTCCATCGCCGCTGCCGTGGCCTACACGGTGGTTGCCGATACCACATCCGCGACTGCGAGCCTTACGCCAGGTAAGGCGCAGCTCATGTCGGCTGGCGCGCTCGCCTTCGGTCCCGAAGGGGTGTTATTTGTTGGAGACTCGGTTGGCGGCGCTGTCGTGGCTCTGGATACGAAGGATACCGCTGCTCCGCGTTCCAGCGTAAAGATCGACGTCCAAGGGGTCGACGGAAAGATCGCAGCCTTGGCAGGCGTGGCTGCGGATCAGATCCTGGTGAACGATGTAAAGGTGAACCCCATCTCAAAGAACGTGTATCTGTCCGCTTCCCGCGGCCGCGGGCCGGACGCGATGCCGCTCATCGCGCGGGTGAACGCTTCGGGCGAGGTTTCCCTCGTTTCGCTCGATAACATTCCCCATGCCTCTGTCAGCCTGACCGACGCTCCGGCGGCGAATCCCACCGCTAAACAGAATCCCCGCATGCAGACCATCACCGATATGAACTATGTGAATGGCAACGTGATGGTGGCAGGTCTATCGAACGAAGAATGGTCCTCGGCGCTGCGCTCTATTCCGTTCCCGTTCAAGACCGCCTCGCTTGGCGCCACGCTCCAGATTTGGCATTCCTCCCACGGACGGTACGAGACCCAGTCTCCTGTGCGGACCTTCGTCCCCTACACGATTCAGGGTAAGCAGTACGTTCTCGCCGCATATACCTGCACGCCCTTGGTTAAGATCCCGGTAAGCGATCTCACGCCGGGGGCTAAGGTGAAAGGCGTCACGATCGCCGACCTGGGGGCAGGCAATCAACCCATCGACATGGTTCCGTATAAGAAGGACGGCCACGATTTCATTCTGGTCGCCAACAGCACATTCGGCGTAGTGAAGCTCAAGGCGGATAACCTTGAAACCTACAAGCCAATCGATTCGCCAACCGTCACTGACGTTGCCGGCGTGCCTTATGACTCGATCAGCAGCCTGAAGAACGTTAAGCAGCTCGCGGGGCTTGACAACACGACTGCGGTAGTCCTTAGCGGTAACCCCGGGGCACTGAATATTCAGACGATCGCTCTTCCCTGAGCCTCAAGCTTTGCGAAGCGCAGTAATCACCGCGATTGCGGTCATTCCGTTGATCGGGCTGACCGTAATCGCGGAGCCTATCTCCATTCAACTCGAAGGTGGCACGTTCAGAGTTGCGGGGTGGAACCCGCCCCGCACGGAACCTTCGAAAGGTTGGTCTTCCGTTTTCGCCGTTTATGTGGGCACCGGCGATGTGCCACCGTTATCCGGCAGTTACGCGATCGAAAAAGGCAGTCTCGTTTTCCACCCTCGTTTCCCGTTCGCGCCCGGCGTTCAGTATCGCGCTGTTTTTCATCAGCCGGGCAGCGCGACGCCGGTGGAGAAGACCTTCAACGGCCCTCCCCGCGACCTCACTCCTCTAGCGCGGCTGGAGCGAATCTATCCTTCGGCCGACGTCCTCCCGAGCAACCAACTGAGGCTCTATATTATCTTTTCGGCACCCATGAGCCGAGGGGAGGCTGACGCGCGCATTCACATCCTGGATGACAAGGGCAAAGCCTTGCCAAACGTATTCCTTCCAGGCGAGGAGTTGTGGGACCCCGGCTACCGCCGGCTTACCATGACTTTCGATCCCGGCCGCATCAAGCGCGGGCTCACCTCGAATGAGTCGATAGGACCCCCGATCACCGAAGGAAAGCGTTACACGCTAGTCATCGATCGCGATTGGCTGGATGCTCGTGGCGTAAGGATGGTGGAGGGGTTCCGAAAGCCGTATCGTGGAGGCCCGTCACAGCGCAATCCTCCAGACCCGGCTCAGTGGAAAGTGACCGCGCCCAAAGCGGGTACGTCTGAGGCAGTGGCCCTGAATTTTCCAACGCCGATGAACTACGCGCTTCTCCAACGGATGATTGTGGTCTCTGGCCCAGGCGGGAAAGTCGCCGGTTCCGTCGCACTTGACAAACAGGAATCGGAATGGCTCCTGACTCCGCAATCGCCCTGGAAGGCAGGCGACTACAAACTGATCGTCGATACGGGGATCGAAGACCTCGCGGGAAATCGCATCGGCTTGCCTTTTGATGTCGATGTATTCGATCGCGTCACCGACCGAATAACGACAAAGACTGTTTCCTTGCCTTTCATTGTTCGCTAGAGAATGTATCAGGGCACGACTTTAGTCGTGCCGGACAGCGTCACAGACAGGCTGGGCTTTAAGCCCCTGTGAATTCTAAAGCGTCGTGTTTGAACTCCGTCCCTTGCGATGCATATAATGTCACCGATGGCCGTAAACAGGCGCGAAGCTTTGCGAGGATTCGGCGTGATGGCGGGGGCGCTCGCAAGTTCGGTTCGCGGATTCGCCCAGCAGCCTTTGCTGCCGCTTCATACCACCGGCCTGGAACATATCGGCATGATCGTGCCCGATCCGGAAGCGGCGGCCAAATTTTACGGCCGCATCTTCGACCCGCAGTTGTTTCAGGAACGCGATCCCCCGCCGCGTTTTTACGCGCGCACCGGAATCTCTTATATAGCCTTCGGCGGCAACGCATCTCCAGAGAATCGCGGAAACGCCGCGCCGCGAATCGATCATCTTTGCGCGCTGGTGGAAGATTACAAGGCGCAGGATATGAGAAAAGCCTTGGAAGAAGCCGGGATCACCATGGGCACCGGTCCGGGAGGAATGGCGCTCGATCCCGACGGAATGCGCCTCCAACTGTTAGGCGTACCCGGCGGGCTTGCCCGCACCATCGTTCCGGCTTCGCGTGTCACGCAAGACGATCCGGCGCTTCAGGCCATCGGCTTCGACCATATCGTGCTCGCGGTTTCGGACCTCGAGAAATCGGCTGCCTGGTATCGAAAGTTCTTCGGGACGGAGGTTTCGCGCTCCAAGAAACCCGAGCGGATCTGGTTCGCCGCCGCGAAAACGCGATTGGGGATTGAAGCCGCCGCGGGAAAAACGCCGGCCGTGGATCACGTCTGCTTGCGCGTCGCGGGATTCGATCGCCGCGCCGTGACGGAAAAGTTGAAGAAGCTCGGCGCCGGGATAGCGCCCTCCAATGACGAGGATCTTCTGCGATTCCGCGACCTCAACGGACTCGTGATGAATTAAAAGCGGGAGCCTAAAACATGTTGCGCTGGATGATTCTGCTGCCCGTGGCGGCCTGGGCTGCCGACATCGCCACCGTCACTATCGATGCGAACGACTCGCTGCGCCTGGCGGTTCGGACGGACGATATCGCGTTGGCGGACAAGCTCATTCGCGCTGGAGCGGACGTGAAAGCGGCGGATCGCTACGGCGTTACCCCGCTTTATCTGGCCTGCTCCAATGCGAGCGTCGAGGCACGACTTCAGTCGTGCCGACGATAACGGCCTGTATCAGGGCACGACTTCAGTCCTGCCGATGATAACGGCCTGTATCAGGGCACGACTTCAGTCGTGCCGATGATAACGGCTGGAATCACAGGGCTTTAGCCCCTGTGGCACATGCTTCAGCCTGTGAAATCGCACAGGCTTCAGCCTGTGAAAGGCCGCCATTGACGGTCTCCTCCCGTTCGATCCGGCGCATTTGCCCGGAGGCCCGGCTGAGCCGGGACCAGAGGGAGCGGTCACCCGGCACCGGCCGGCATGAACACTCCACCCTTTCAGCGCTGAATCTGGTGCTGCGGCTTCGCCGGCGAGTTGCCGCAGGCCCGCAATTCCGGCACGAGCGCAGATTGAACCGGACGCCGCCGGCCAAGATGTGACAGCCGTTGAGTTGCCGGGCCCCTGAGGAAATCCCTGGGGCCTGGAAACGGATTAGGGATCGGAAGGGGACTTGAACGAAGCCTGACGGCAGACGCTCCGCGTGCGTGGTTGAGGGATGCGTTGGGCGATTGGTAGCGGTAGTGTTGGGTCACAAGGAGGTCCTTGTGACCCAGCTAAGAAAAATAACGCTCGAGGAACTCGTGCGTCGTAATTACACTGAATCTACCACGCGCGCATACATCCACACCATCGAGGATTACGCGCGCTATTTCAATCGTCCACCAAATCAACTCGGTCCCGAGCACATTCGCGAGTATGTGGCCCATCTGTTCCGAGATCTGAAGCTCGCCGATAACACGGTCAACCAACGCATCGGCGCGCTTCGATTCTTTTACATCAAAACGCTCAAGAAATCCTGGAACATCGAGGAGACGCCGTACCCTAAAAAGCGCTTCTATCTGCCGGTGATTCTTAGCCAGGACGAAGTCGCTCATATAATTGAGTCCGCGGATTCACCGTTTCATCACACGATCCTGATGACGCTGTATGGCACCAGGGTGCGGCGAGCCGAACTGGCCCATCTCCAGGTATCCGACGTCGACAGCCAGCGCATGGTGATCCATGTTCAGGGAGGCAAGGGACGCAAAGATCGCGACGTCATGCTTAGCCCGAACCTGCTGGAAATCTGCGAGAACACTATCGGAGCCTGCGCCTGCCAGAGGCTTTACCCGAAGTGTGCCCATGAGTTGAATCGCTCGCAGGCACCGGTTGGGAATCTCCTTCCGCCGCTCGTCGAACCGCACCGATCCAACGTTAAAACCCACTTTTCCCCTCGATCCAACTCCGCCAGCACCATTCAAACTCCATAGCGTCCGCGCTCCAAAACGGCTTCCTTCAAGTCGCTGTATCGAAAACGCTCCGGCGATCGGGCGCATCGCGTACCCGAACAATGCACCGCCGGAGCGTTTCCGATACAGCACTAAGACTTCACGGGAGTAACCCTATAGATCTTTCTCCGAGGCGTGGACCATCCGCTCAGCACAGCGGCGTCGAAGTGAATGGCGTCGTTGGTGGGGAAGGGCTGTTTTCGACAGCTATCGCGTCGGGCCCGGCGAGATTCACAGGCCGCCTGTATTGACACTACTGCGATCAGGCGTCTCTAAGGGATCCACATCCTCGAGGCCTCACGCTCGACGCCTTCCTAACGATGATCATTGCTGACCAAGCCGGTGTCATGGATATCTTGAAATCGATTGGTAGCGTGGGTGACCGCGGTGAACAGTCGGACCGAGCCATTGATGATCTCTTCGACTCCGTTTCGGTTCCGCCGGGAGTTGGCGAAGGTGCAATGCGGCGCGAGAACTGGTTTCGATGATAGCGGTCGATACGAACGTTTTCGTTGGCGGAGTTCAGACCTTCCTTCCAGTCCTTCGCACAGCAGCCCGCCATTCGATCAAACAGCTCTTTCTTCAAGGGGAACAACTGTATTGCTTCCCGCAGAATCTCGTTGAATTTTGGAATGTGGCAACAAGTCCGGCAACCGCAAACGGGCTCGGATTATCCTCGGAGCAAACCGCCCGATTGGTGGATCGCTTTCAGACCATTGTCCAGCTTCTCCCAGAGACGGAGGACATCTTTCCAGCTTGGCGCACGCTCGTCCTTCAATACCGTGTCGCTGGCATACATGTTCACGACGCGCGAATCGCCGCTGCGATGATCGTTCATCGTGTGCCGAGAATCCTCACCCTTGATGCGGATGACTTCAAACGGTACACCCAGGTCAGCGTGATCGATCCCAACTCAGCGTGAACGGTGAGAGAAGAGCCGATCAGAGTTTCCATACCGGAGAACAGATTTCTCACTAGATATGTGGACACGGCGAGGAACTCGTTCTTCACAAACATCGGCCCCAAAAGTCCGAGGCTGAGCGGCTGCAACATAGGCGGGGTAAGTCCCTTCAAAATGCGACTTTGACAAATGCAAGGAGTGCCGTTCTGCCTTTGCTACCTCTCCTGAACTCTTGTCGGAAGCATGCCGACTGTGGCCGTGGCGTTTTCGCCGACCATCGAGAATCCAGATTCTGGGAAGTACTTTCGTCGCCGTATGTCGTCATTGTTCAGACGTTCTGTGCCGGCTCGCTGCACAGCGCTTTGAGATTCCCGTCACGACTGCGGTGACGAATCGATCCTGACGCGCTTGATCCCGAAGACGCAGCTCCTCGTCCCGGTTGACGATCACGCCACATTCGATGAGCACGGCCGGCATCGTGGCTGTCTTCAACACGATCAGATCATCGAAAGCAAAAATTCCCCGCCTTCTGTCGAGCAATTCACGGCTTTCCCCTCTGATCTTCTCCGCGTGATGCAGGGAGGGCTGAAAACCTAGGTTCAGTAACTGAGTTCCAATGGATCGCGCCAGCGCTAGGTTCTCCGCAGACCTCGGTCCCTGTTTCGAGATGAACAGCGAGAAACCCCTGAATCGATCGCTATATAGCCGCTCAACGTTTTCATATTTCCAAGTGACGAGATAAGAGGGCTGAACTGAATCGTGGTGGATCGAGAGAAAGAAGCTCGCGTTGCGCCTGTCGGCAACTTTCGTTCTCTCGGCGAGAGAAAGCTGGTCCCCCGGAGCTTCGACGATGAAGGACTCTTCCATACCGGCCTTTTTCAACCTCTCGAGCAGCAGCCCCGCTACCTCCCGGTTGAAGGTGTACTCGCTCACCCCTCGAGCACTAATGGCCCCCGGCGCCGACTCACTGTGGCCGACGTCGATCGCAACGATGCATGTCGGTGAGTTCGACGCCCAACAACCAAGCGCCGTCGTCGCCGCTGCCATAATTGTGACGAACCGAGTGGGCACTACTGCCTCACTGTCCGTTCTCGAATCCCCGCAATCTTCCAGGCACCAGCTACGAGGGCGACTGTGATAGTCAGGTGCGTGGTCCCAGTGGCCCTCTGACCGTCACTCCGGATATTGTCATATGCCAAATCAAAATTCAATACTCCCCCTCCCGGCGTTGGCTTGATTTCGGGTCCTCGGACCAGACGGTACCGGATCGTCGGGAAGCGCGAAAAGTAGGTCCTCTTGTCATTCGAGATCGCAGCCCAGTCGGCGGAGGGTAGGCTAAAGTAAGGAGAGACGACATTACTGAAGTAGGGACGAAGTGCGTCCACATCAGGCCCCTGCCAGGCCTGGAGAAACTGCATCAACCACGCCATACCTACATTCAACTCGGAAGGCCTTTTCTCTTCTGAGGCGCTCTGTTCCCGCGCCTTCTGTTCCTGCACCTTCTGTTCCTGCACCGGCGGATTGGGTGGCTGTTCACGCTTCCTCAACATCATTAGTAACATCGCGATCCCGAGCACAACGACGACTACGGAGCCTCCGATCAGGAGCTTCCGACTGGAGTTCTGGGTTTTGGCCGTCCTGGCCGACTCGAACTCCCCCTTTTGTTTCGGAATGTGAACAACTTGAGCCTGTTCCCGTTCGATTCCCTCCCGATCCATCTCCTCGATTTGCCCTGCCTGGGCGCCAGGGATTGTCGCTTGAACAGCCGTTGCAGACACCACCTGGAGCAACTTGTGCAATCCCCCCTCGTAATCCGTGCGCACGTCAACGTACTCAAGGCGACGCAACCGAAATGGTATCTTGCAGTCCCGATAAAGCACCGGGATGACAGTTTTGTGTTCGTCCAGTGCGAACGAAACCTCGTCCATGACGTTGGTCGAGTCGACGGAGTTGGGTGATAGAATGAGCACCATCTTTTGGCAACTTGCCAGGCCCTGCTCCACCGCTCTGTCCCAGAGTTCTCCAGGCTTAATGTCCAGTTGGTCCAGCCACACCGCAGCGCCCTGCTGCCGCAAATCCTTTGCAAGCTTTAGGGCAAATTCTGAGTCCTCGCGCGAGTAACTAAAAAACGCCAGGATTACCTTCCTTTGGACGCTCACAATCCGCCCTTTCTTATCATTATCGATCAAAATATATCCCCATGCCCCTTTTTCCCTGCGCAAAACAACCGAAGTTCTTCTCATGAATCCTTCCACGTCCACCGATCGCGTAGAAATCAACCGCCAAAACGCCGCCCATTCCCGCGGCCCCGTAACCCAAGAAGGCAAGCGTCGGGTATCCCTCAACGCCCTTCGCCACGGCCTCACCGGCCACACCGTCGTTCTCCCCTCGGAAGATCTCGCAGCCTATCAAAAGCACTGCGGCCAGTTCCACACCGAGCTAAAGCCTCAAGGTCTAATCGAATCCAAATGCGTCCAGACTATCGCCGATACCTATTGGCGGCTCGACCGCATCCGCGCCATCGAAAACAACCTCTTCGGCCTCGCAGCTTACGAACCCACAGGCGAATCGGAATCGGAAATGTCCCCCGACCCTCTCATCCATTGCGCCCTTGCCCAAGCCAAGTCGCTCGAGCAGCATGCTGATCTCCTCACCCGCCTCTCCCTTTACGAGAATCGCCTCAACCGCACCCTCGAGAAAGCCAAAGCCGAATTAAAACAGCTTCAGAAAAGAGCGTGCCGAATCCCGCAAACAGGCCCTTATCAAAGCCGCCGAAATCGCTAACCTCAAGGAAGCGCTCCACCAACTGATTGCCGGTTGAATGGGCCGGCCCCGCGGTTTACCCATGCGCCAGCATACGCGCCTGAAACGTTCCCGCTTGCAAGATCAAATATCGAAACGGGGGAAAAGGTCCGATGTTGATGTTCGGGCTTGTAGCAAGCACACAGCGAATGCGTTGTCCGCGTTAAGCGTTTGAGCAAACCGTCCGATGTTGATGTTCGGGCCTGTGGCAAGCGCACAACGAATGCGTTGTGCGCGTTAACACCCCAATCGCCATGGGAGGCATGAGGGCTCCGGGGGAAAACGCTAAAATGACGCGAGAGAAACGCAAAAATAACGCAAAATAACGCAAATGATAACGCTAAAATAACGCTAAATAACTTGAGAGTTTGCGGCCTAGGCGTTGCATTTTAAGGACTTACTGCCTGTGAGCTGGATTTTCTACATTTCGTGCAGTTAGCTTGGGCAAGACGGTGGCACAGGCTTTAGCCTGTGAAATCTGGGCTGAAGGCCCGCTGAAGCTAAGCCGCGAGCTGAAGCTTGCTCCCACCAGACGTTTTCCATGCCTACTATTTCTATCGTCGTTGCGCCTTGCATGCAGGGCACGCATTGAAAACCAAAATCGAAGGTGATATGCTCCATACCCGGATCGCTTTCGGTGGGTGGAAGGAGTCGTTCATGCGTTACCTCTGCATTTTTCTATCGATCACGGGCCTGACCGCGCTCGCCCAAACCGATCGCGGCACGATTACCGGAACGGTGTTGGATCCCGCTGGCGCGGTCATCGCCAGCGCGATGATCCAGGCGAAGAACCAGGCAACGGGCGCGGTGTACTCGGCCGCCACTTCCGATACCGGCAACTACACCGTAGCTCAATTGCCCGCAGGCACCTACGATCTGACGATCACCGCGATGGGGTTTAAGCAGTTCGTCCGTCCGGGCCTGACCGTCGAAGTGGCCGGAATCATTCGAGTCGACGGAGCGATGCAAGTAGGCGCCGCTAGCGAGAGCGTCACGGTGACGGAAGCCGCGCCCCTGCTGAACACCGAAAGCACCGAGCTGAGCTATAACGTCACTAGCAAAAACCTGGACGATATACCGATTCTTAATCTCGCGGGAGCGGGGAACAACTCTTCCTCCAATTACTTCAATCCGAACGCAGGCGCCCTGGGCAACATCCGCAATCCGCTGTCCTCGGTCAACCTGTTGCCGGGCACAAATTTCACCACCGATAACGTCCTGCAGGTAAACGGAATGCCGTCCAGCTCCATGGCTGTCAATGTGGAGGGGCAGGACGCCAGCAATGCCCTGGCGCGGCAGTTGACGCAGATGACCCAACCCAGCACGGATGCGATCCAGGAAATGGCGGTGCAGACGAGCAACTACGCGGCTGAATATGGTCAAGCGGGCGGCGGTTATTTCAACTACACGATGAAATCCGGCACCAACCAACTTCACGGCAGCGGCTATGACTATTTTGTCAACGAGGTACTGAACGCCGGGCTGCCTTTCACCGACTTCGCCTCGACCGACCCGGCCAAGGCAGGGCAACATATCCGCAATCCCATCCGGCAGAACGACTATGGGTTCACGCTGGGAGGGCCGTTAAAGATTCCCAAGATCTACAACGGCCACGACAGGACTTTTTTCTTTTTCAATTTCGAGCAGTTCCGGCAGAGCATCGTCACCACCAATACAATCGCCACCGTGCCGGCCACGGCTTTTCGTCAAGGGAGTTTTGGCTCGGCTCTGGTGCCCACTTCCAAGTGTGGCGGCCCCGATCCGTTGGGCCAACCCGTCTGCCTCGATGAGATTTTCGATCCCAGCACCTTGACGACGGTGAACGGCAGCCCTGTGGAAACTCCTTTTCCAAGCAACCAGGTTCCACTTACCCGAATGGACCCCACGGCCCTGATCATTCAGAACATGTTTCCGCTGCCCAACACTCCGAGCGCCTCCGGCTTAAACAATTACACCGCGCCCAGCTACTCCAATTTTCGACACACCACCATTCCTTCGATCAAGCTCGATCACAACATCAGCGGCAAATTGAAACTTTCCGGGTACTATTCGGCGACTCGCACCGAATCTCCGGAGACCAACGGTTTCACGCAACCGTTTACGGATGTCCTCCAGCAAAATATCCTGTCGCAAACGGTTCGGTTGAATTTCGACGACACGATCACGCCGACATTGTTGCTGCATCTAGGTGCGGGCTTGCTGTACACGTCTTTCCCGCTTCATACCCCGACGTACAATCAAGCCACCGGCGGTTTGTTTCCGGACGGATCTCCGTTTCCGGCCAATTACTTCCCGTTCATGTCGGGAATCTCTAGCGGGTTCGGAGGGGGCTTCAGTCCAGGTATCGGCAACAACCTATATGAAGGGTCCAGCGAATATGACGTCAAACCGACGTTCAACGCCAGCACGACGTGGGTAAAGTCGAACCATACCTTCAAGCTGGGGGCGACAGCTGTATTTGAGGGAATGCCGACCTTTGGCGAAAGCGGCGCGCAGGGCCTGATCGGTTTCGGACAAACCCAGACCGCCGATCCGTGGCAACAAGGCCAAACTTTTGCGAACACCGCTAGCAGCGGGTATGGCTACGCCAGCTTTCTTCTGGGTCTTACCAACAGCATCAGCGCCGCCGCTCCCGCGGACTCGCGGATCGGCCGGCATTCCTATGGCCTCTACCTGCAAGACTCGTGGAAGGTCACCCGCCGGCTGACGCTCGAGCTCGGTCTGCGATGGGATTACGAAAATCTGTGGACCGAAGAGCATGGCCGGATGCAGAGCGGCGCGTTCAATCTTCCCGATCCGGAGATCGGCGGGCGAATCGGCGGGATCGAATACGGGGCCACCTGCCACTGCCAACTCGCCAACGCCTATCCGTTTTCGATGGGGCCGCATTTGGGTGTGGCCTATCAGATCACACCCAAGACCGTGTTTCGCGCCGGAGGCGCCATGGCGTACGGCGTCGGCTCGGACAACGAACAACTGAACCTCATATTCCAGGACCGCGCAGCCGTGGGATCTCCAGGGTACGGACTGCCTTCAGGGCTTCTGAAGTATGGCGATCCATATGGGGTGGGCAATATTTACGGCAACCCCGTGCTGACATGGCCGAATTCGTTTCTCCAAACCGACTATTTTCCGGCTCCCACGACCTCTGGGCTGACCAATCCGGGCTCCCCGTTCGTCTCCATCGCGAACAACGCCGGTCGGCTACCGCGCATCTTCCAATGGAGCGTCGGCTTGCAGCAGCAGATCACGCACAACCTGGTAGTGGAGGCCGCTTACGTGGGCAATCGCGGCGCTTGGTGGGTGGCGCCATACCTGTCCGGTTTCCCCAACGATAACCAACTGACGCCGCAATTCCTACAATCGCAGTGGGGCATCAACGTGGCTAACTCAACGGGTCACGCGCTGCTCAACGACGCGCTCAACTCAGCGGCCGTGCAGCAGGCCTTCCCCGGCGCTTTTCCCATCAGCACTCTTCCCAATGGCGCGCAGGTCGTCAACGGCGTGTACCAAGGCTACCCCGCCACAGAATCACTGAAGCTGGCGCTGCGGCCTTATCCGCAGTGGGGCTGGGTGCCTCCGTTTTTGGGACCGCCCATGGGCCGCACCTGGTATGACTCGCTTCAAGCCAAAGTGACTCAGCGGTTCTCTCACGGTCTGAGCCTTGCGGCCGCCTACACGTGGGAAAAGGAGTTGGCCCTCGGACTGAACTCCAACACCTCCTACATAACGCCGGCTACGCCGCTCATTAACGACGTATTCAACCTGTATCAGAACAAGGAGCTTTCCGCCTTCGATCTTCCCCAAAGCCTGACGATCTCGTTCAGCTACGTCACTCCCAAACTGCCAGGCGCCGCGAGCGGAGGAATGAGAGCCCTGTCGTGGTTGGTGCGCGACTGGACCTATAGCGGCGTGTTGCGCTACCAGAGCGGGGCGTTAATGGGCGTGCCTCCTTCCAACAACCTTCTCGGCAGTGATCTGGATGCGCTATCGGGCAGCACGTACTACGATCGCGTAGCCGGCCAACCATTTTTCCTGGTGAATCCGAATTCCCATTTCGATCCCACGACTCAATTGGTGCTGAATCCGAAGGCTTGGGTAGATGCGCCGCTGGGACAGTGGGGAACCTCGGCCGCTTACTACGACAATTTCCGCTGGCAGCGCCAGCCTTCCGAGAGCATGGGCGTCGGACGCGTTTTTCGCTTCGCCAACGAAGGAAGATACTCGCTTCAAATTCGCGCGGAGTTTAACAACGTGTTCAACCGGCTCTTCTATTCAACGCCCGGCCGCAACAGTCCGGCCACAGTGACGGCTAACGGAAACGCATATGATGGCATCACCGGTCTGTTATCCGGCGGATTCGGATACGTGGGCTGGTTCAACGGCGCGGGTGCGCAGCCGAGGAGCGGCCAGATCATTGCGCGATTCCAATTTTAGGGCGCACTTCCAATTTTAGGGAACGCACAAGGACAGCATCATGAGAATCTCACTTAGCGCAGTCTGCGGGGTAGCTGCCTTTGCGATGGGAGTGGCCGCCGTTTTCGCGCAGTGGCCTTCCTACCCCACGGATGGTCCGAGAACGCCGGACGGCAAAATCGATCTCTCGGCGCCTGCTCCTCGAACCGCCGACGGCAAACCGGACTTCACTGGTATATGGAGTCGGGCCGGCGGGCAAGGCCTGGCCAAAAACAAACAAGCTCCCCCGCCCCCGCCGCCGGCCGACGGCCCTCCCGTGGCGACGTTCGGCAATATCGGAGCCAACTTCAAGGAGGGCCTGCCGATCCAGCCCTGGGCGGCCGAAGTGCTCGCGAAACGAAAGGCCGACAACAGTAAGGATAATCCCGATGCGCACTGCCTGCCGATGGGCCTGATGCAGTTTCACGAGCATGGGCAGCCCCGGAAAATCATCCAGACTCCCAAAGAAGTCGTGATCATCTATGAGGCCAATCACGGCCTGCGCCAGATTTATCTGGATGGCCGCACCCTTCCCGGCAACGATCCGGACCCTTGGTGGTTCGGCTACTCGATCGGCCATTGGGAGGGAGACACGCTAGTGGTGGAGACCACCGGCTATCGCGACGACGTCTGGCTGGATGTGCAGGGCACTCCGATGACCAGCGCCGCCAAAACCATCGAGCGCTTCCGCCGCCCGAATTTCGGAACACTGCAAATCGACGTCACGATCGACGATCCGAAAGCTTATACCAAGCCGTTCACCGTCCGCGTGAACCAGCGTCTGTCGCCGGATGCGGAGATGATGGAGTTCATTTGTCAAGATAGGGACGCTCCCCACTACGTCGGAAAATAGGCAGTTAAAGGTTGGGGCATTGCCGCATCAGTTCCAGCGCAGCCGAGCTTGGCATTTCATTGCCGCCGCTGTGCCAGATCCAGGAACTCCGCAACGTTCACGATCCTGATGGCATCGTACTGCTTGAGCCGGAGCAGATCCTTGTCGCCCGTCACGATGTAATCGGAGCCCGCGCTGACGGCGCATTCGAGTATGCGATCATCGTCAGGGTCTTCCGTGATCACGTTCAGTTGCACGGCTGGCCTGACGACTCGTGCCGCCTGCCCTATCAGGGCTCTCGTTTCCGCGATGAAGTCTTCCGACGCCCCGAACTTCCGGTACAGGATTTCCGCCACTTCGTCGATGATCGGCTGAGAAACGGTCAGGTTCACCTCGCCCGCGATGGCGTTCTGCAAAAGCTGATGGCATTTACCCCGTCGGTACAGGACTCCGGAGATGAGGATATTGGCATCGGGGGTGACTTTGAGCACTCAACGTCCGCGCTTCTCTTCGCGGAATCCATGGACGACATTGGGAATGTCCTCTTCCCTAATTCCGCGCGCGCGCGCAAGCGCCTCGCCGCGTTCCGCCAGCCGTGCCAATCGCCGGGATGCCATATAGCGCCCGACGGCTTCCTCCAGAATCTCGGTTGGCTTGCGCCCCTGCTCCCGTGCGCAGATCTCTATCTGGTCAATAAGATCCTGCGAAAGAATGTCCCGCGCGTCGGTCACGCCTCCATTGTATTCTCCCGTTCTGACGGACGCCGAAAGGCCACTTTTGCGGGAGTGCGATGGTACGCTGATGGCATGTACCTCCGCCTCCTGCTTCCCTTCGTCGTTGCGCTCGGCGCGAGTGCTCAATCCGGGCAGAGTTACTTTTACGTCGTCGCCCATGTGGACGTACCTCCTCCCAACACGACCAAAACCATCGCGCTACTCAAGCAATTTGCGGCCGATACGCGCAAGCAGCCGGGCCTGGTCCGCATCGATATCCAGGAAGAAGACGCGCTGCCCAATCACTTCGCCGTGATTTCCGTCTGGAGAGATAAGGCGGCATTCGAAGCGCACCAGGGGGAAGCGGCAACGAAACGGTTCCGCGAAGAGCTGTATCCGTTATTAGGAGCCCCGCTCGATCAGCGTCCCGGACACCTTATCGAGTAGTTTCATTGTGGGGGCCTTCCATAGCGGGAGGCAGGAAGTGCGTATTGCTCAAGTGGCGCCGCTGTATGAAAGCGTGCCGCCCAAGCTGTATGGTGGAACCGAGCGCGTCGTTTCGTATTTGACGGAAGAACTGGTGCGCCAGGGTCATGACGTCACGCTGTTTGCCAGCGGCGATTCGACGACCAAGGCGCGCCTGGTCCCCATCTGCGAACGATCCCTGCGTCTGCATAAAGATTGTGTGGATCGCATCGCGCATCACATCCGCATGCTGAACGCTGTGTTCGAACGCGCTTCGGAATTCGACATCCTGCATTTCCACATCGACTATCTGCACTATCCTTTTTCGGTGCGGCAGAAGACTCCTCATGTGACCACGCTGCACGGTCGGCTCGACCTACCCGACCTCCAGCCCCTCTACCGGGATTTCAAGACCGTCCCGCTGGTTTCGATCTCCAACGGGCAGCGCCGTCCCATCCCGTGGGCGAATTGGCGCGCTACGGGGTACCACGGGCTTCCCGAGGATTTGTACGCGCTCGAAGGAAAGCCGGGCGACTACCTGGCGTTCATTGGGCGGATCTCGCCGGAGAAACGCGTAGATCGCGCGATCGAAATCGCGCGGCGGACGGGGCGGCGCCTGCGAATCGCGGCCAAGGTGGACGAAGTCGACGAAAAATATTTCCATGAACGGATCGAGCCTCTGCTCGGCCAACCGGGCATCGAATTCATCGGCGAAATAGGGGAGAAGGAAAAGCAGCAATTCCTGGGCGGAGCCGCGGCGATGCTGCTGCCCATCGATTGGCCGGAGCCGTTCGGGTTGAGCATGATCGAGGCCATGGCTTGCGGAGTTCCCACGATTGTGTGGAATGAAGGCTCGGCGCCGGAAATCATCGATCACGGCGTGACCGGCTTTGTGGTCGAAAGCATCGAGGAAGCCGCGAGCGCCGTCGAAAGAGCCTTGGCGTTAGATCGGCGGGCCATCCGCAAGGTTTTCGAAAGACGATTCACGGCGCGCCGCATGGCGCGCGATTATATTCAGGTTTACCAGAGTTTGATAGAAAGCGGCGCCACGCAAGTAGCCGCCTGATTGTGTGCAACCCAAACCCCAGCCCGGCAAGTATTACATTCCCCGGAAATCTTCCCACCCGGACGACCACGTTCTGGTTCTCAAGCATGATGATACCTTCGCGGTGTTCGATCCCTTCGGCGACATTCAGCCCGGCGGCATGGGGCAACAGGGACTGTACCATCAGGGGACCCGTTTTCTGTCGAAATGCATTCTGCACCTGGGCGCGGGCCGGCCACTGCTGTTGAGCTCGACGGTACGGCGCGACAACGTGCTGTTCGGCGGCGATCTTACCAACCCCGATGTATATTCCAAGGGCGAGGTCCGTCTGCCGCGCGGGACCCTGCATCTGTATCGCACCAAATTCCTCTGGAAGGGCGTTTGCTATGAGCGGCTGCGGATTCGCAATTACGGTTCGTCGCGCGTGGACTTCGCCTTCTCACTCCGCTTGGACAACGATTTCGCGGATGTGTTTGAAGTGCGTGGGCAAGCCAGGGAAAAAGCGGGTGAGTGCAAGGAACCCGTGGCAGAGCGCGACGGCATCTCCATGGAGTATCGCGGTCTCGACGGCGTCGTCCGGCGCGTGCGCATCCGCGTCGACCCGGCGCCCAGCCGCATAGCCGCGCCGGAAATGCATTTCAAGGCGGCGCTGGAAGCCGGCCAGGAGACGGACTATTTCTTCTTCACAAGCTGCGAGATCGGGGGAGCCGAGATCCGGCCTCTCGGCTACGACGACGCGTTGGTTCAAGCCACGTACCATTTGCACGGCGCGGGGCCGGAAGAATGCGTCATCTACACGTCCAATGAGGAATTCAACGACTGGCTGAATCGCTCCGCTGCCGATCTGCGCATGATGGTCACCGAGACCACGACCGGTCCTTATCCCTATGCGGGCGTGCCCTGGTTTTCCACTCCGTTTGGACGCGACGGAATCATTACCGCGCTCCAATATCTGTGGCTCGACCCCCGAATCGCCCGCGGAGTTTTGGCTTATCTCGCCGCGACTCAAGCCCAAGAGACGAACCCGGAGCAAGACGCCGAGCCCGGCAAAATCCTGCATGAGGCGCGCGGAGGCGAGATGGCCGCCTTGGGAGAGGTCCCGTTTGCGCGCTACTACGGCAGTGTGGACGCGACGCCGTTGTTCGTTTTGCTCGCGGCGGCGTACTTCGAGCGTACCAACGACCGCGAGTTTCTGCAGTCGATCTGGCCCAATATCGAAGCCGCACTGAGGTGGGTGGATGGCTGTGGCGATCGCGACGGCGACTGTTTTGTGGAATATTTCCGCCGTTCCCCCAAAGGGCTGGTGCAGCAGGGATGGAAGGATTCGCACGATTCCGTTTTTCACGCCGATGGACGGCTGGCCGAAGGCCCCATCGCCTTGTGCGAGGTGCAAGGCTATGTGTATGCGGCGAAAGAAGGGATCGGGCGCGCCGCGCTCGCATTGGGCTGCAGCGAACGGGGCGAGCAACTGCTGCGTCAGGCGCGCGAATTGAAGGAGCGGTTTGAGCAAGCATTTTGGTGCGAGGATCTGTCCACCTACGCCCTGGCTTTGGACGGAAACAAACAGCCCTGCCGCGTGCGCTCCTCCAACGCCGGCCATTGCCTGTTCAGCGGCATCGCCAGCCCGGAGCACGCGGCGAAAGTTGCCGGGACTCTGCTTTCCGCCGAATTCTTTTCGGGATGGGGAATCCGCACGCTGGGCGCCTCGGAAGTTCGCTACAATCCGATGTCCTATCACAACGGCTCGGTATGGCCGCACGACAACGCGCTGATCTCGAGCGGCATGGCGCGCTACGATTTGAAGGCGGAGGCGGGCAAGGTTCTGACCGGATTCCTGGACTGCTCTCTCTTCCTGGATCTGCACCGGTTGCCGGAGCTGTTTTGCGGGTTCGACCGGCGACCGGGCAAAGCGCCCACACTCTATCCGGTCGCCTGCTCGCCGCAAGCCTGGTCCGCCGGAGCGGTGTTCATGATATTGGAGGCCTGCCTGGGTCTCTCCATCGATGCCGCCCGGTCGCGGGTGACGTTCCGCCGCCCATTTCTTCCGCCCTCCCTGCGGCGCATTGCGATTCGCAATCTCCAGGTAGGATCGGGCGCCCTGGATCTCTCAGTCGAGCGCTATGCGGAAGTAGTGGGCATTGACATCCTGCGCCGTCAAGGAGCAGTGGAAGTGTTGACGGTGAATTAGCTCTCCGCTATCGGGTTCCGCAGTTAGCTATCGGCGTTCGGGCTGATATCCGACTGCTGGCAGCTAATTAAACTGGCGGCTCATTAAACTGGTAGCAGTGCTCTCTCGCCGCTCATGCCTGCTGTTGCCGGTTTTCGCCGCTTGCGGCCGAGGCCCGGGAGATCCGTTTCGCGGCTACGCCTTCATCGCCAATCAGGAAGGGCAGGCCATCGCCGCGCTGGATTTGGAAGTGATGGCGGTAGCGCGGCATATCGCCATCGAAGGCGCGCCGTCTCAGGTGCTCGCGCCCTCTCGCAACGCGGTCGTCTACGCTCTGACTCCCGAGACCGGCGCGATCCACGAAATCCAGGTCTACCGGTTAAGCCTCGCGCGCAAAGCGGTCGTCGCGGCTCGGGCCGTGTCGATGGCGCTGGCGCCCGATGAGCGCTCGCTGTACGTGCTGGCGCGTGAGCCGCGAACTTTGATTTCGCTGGCGGTCGACAGCTTCCGCCCCGCTTGGTGGTTGCCCTTGCCGGAAGATCCGGTCGATTTCGCTCTCGCTCCCGGGGGCGCGAAAGGAGCCGTCAGCTCGGCGAATGGGGTTTGGCTGGCCGATTTGGTGAGCCGCCGCTTGACCGGACCTCTGGCCCGCGGCGATTTCGGCTCGCTGCGATTCCTTTCGGATGGCAAGATGCTCATCGCGGCGAATCGCGGCGAGCGTCTTCTTTCGTTGTTCGACACCGCGACTGGCCGGCTGATGGTGCATCTGCCGATGCCCGTCCGCCCCGACTATCTCTGCTTCAGTGCCGACGGAGGCCAACTGTTTGTCACCGGCGAGGGAATGGACGCCGTGGTGATCGTCTATCCGTACCAGACCGAAGTTGCGGCGACCATCCTCGCCGGGCACGCTCCCGCCGCCATGGCGGCATCCTCGGCATATTTGTTCGTCGCCAGCCCACCCTCCGGCGGCGTGAGCATTTTGAGCATGGACTATAAGCTCATGAGCGTGGTCGAAACCGGTTCCGACCCGGGTTATGTCGCGATCACACCCGCCGAAGAATACGCGTTGGTGCTCAATCGCAAATCGGGTGATGTGGCCGTGCTGGATCTGCGCCGCATCCGGCGCAACAAGTCCGCCGGCCTGCTGACGGTGATTCCGGTGGGATCGCGACCGGTGAGCGCGGCGGTGAGGAGCGTATGAAGTTTCTCCTGCCCGCGATTTGCGCAGTCATGGCTTGGGGGCAAACCGCGCCGGTTCGCTCCTACAAGATCGTCGCGGTTTACCCTCACGATCCCAAAGCGTTCACCGAAGGCCTGGAATTCCACGACGGATATTTGTACGAATCCACGGGATTGAACGGACAAAGCTCCATCCGCAAAGTGGATCTCGCCACCGGCGTCGCAATCAAACAATTGCCGCTCTCGACGGTATATTTTGGCGAGGGCGTCACCTTCTTCGGCGGCCACCTGTTCCAGCTCACCTATCAGAGCGGAATCGGCTTCATATACGACGCCACAAGCTGGCAGCCGGTTGGCAATTTCCGGTATTCGGGCGAAGGATGGGCGCTGACGCATGACGCGAAGCAGCTCATCATGAGCGACGGCACCTCCGCGATCCGCTTTCTGGATCCCGCGACTCAACGCGAGACCGGGCGCATCGTAGTACGGGACGGCGCGAAGCCGGTCGCGAACGTGAACGAGCTCGAGTACATCGAGGGCGAAATTTGGGCCAACGTATGGCTGACCGAGCGGATCGCGCGCATCGATCCGCGCACGGGTCAAGTGAACTCCTGGGTGGATCTGACGGGACTGCTGAAACCATCCGACCGGACGCCCGAGACCGACGTGCTCAATGGCATCGCCTACGATGCGCGGCGCAAACGCATCTTCGTCACGGGGAAACGGTGGCCCAAGCTATTCGAGATCCTGGTGGTGGAGAAGTAGCTGGGCGCGCAGGTATTCGGGGAACTTTCCCGCGAGGATGGCTTGCCTCATCTCCCGCATGATGTCGAAATAGCGAGTCAAATTGTGCAGCGTCGCCAAAGTCGCGAACGAAATTTCGCCCGCCAAAAACAAATGCCGGAGATAAGCGCGCGAGAAATTCCGGCAGCAATAACAGCGGCAGGATTCGTCAACCGGTTTGGGGTCGTCTTTATACTGAGCCTGCTTTACAATCACGCGGCCGGTGGAAGTGAACAAATAACCGTTGCGGGCGTTGCGCGATGGCAAGACGCAATCCATCATATCGATGCCGCGCGCGACGTATTGAGGAAGTTCCTCCGGCATTCCCACACCCATCGCGTAGCGCGGGCGGTCTCTTGGCAGAAGTGGTGCTACGGCTTCGGTCATCTCCAGGCTCAACGCCCGCGGCTCCCCCACCGACAGGCCTCCGATGGCGTAACCCGGGGCGTCGAGATTCAGCAGTTCCTCAGCGCAGCCGCGGCGAAGATCGGCGAACATGGAACCCTGCACGATGGGGAAACAGGCGCGTGATCCATCGGTGGTGCGCGCGCGGTAATGCGCGTATGAGCAGCGCGCCCAGTTCACCGTCCTCTCCATGGAAACCCGCGCCGCTTCATGGCTCACCGGATAGGGGAGGCATTCATCGAGCGCCATCATGATCTCGCTTCCCAGCGCCAATTGAACGTCGATGGCCGATTCAGGAGTGAAGAAGTGCGAATCTCCGTTCAGATGCGAACGGAACCAGACACCCTGATCGGTGACTTTTCGCAGGCTGTCGAGACTGAACACCTGAAATCCGCCCGAATCCGTAAGAATCGCGCGCGGCCACGCCATGAAATGGTGAAGCCCCCCGAGCTTGTGAACCGTTTCGTGACCCGGCCGCAGAAACAGGTGATAGGTATTGGCGAGGACGATCTTGGCGTCCAGATCGCCAAGGAGATCGCGCGGGAGAATCCCCTTGACGGCCGCTTGTGTCCCGACAGGCATGAAGACTGGAGTCTCGACGTCGCCGTGCGCCGTGTGCAGAACGCCGGCGCGCGCGCCCGTCTCCTTGCAGACCGCCTGAAGCTCGAATCGGAACACAGATTCATTGTAGGGGCCGCGTGCATGGGCGAGGTGCGTGCTATGCTGAGGGCGAATGGCCCGCAAAGGGCGCGCTCCGTTTTGCGGGCCCTTACTTAGAAGTGGGCGGCTAGCTCAGCTGGGAGAGCACAGCGTTCGCAACGCTGGGGTCGTGGGTTCGAATCCCATGCCGTCCACCACCCCATTACTACCGACCGAGCACGAGCACCCCAAAGCTGTCTGCGAGGGCCTGTCCCAAGCCCTTTTTGCCCTCCGCCGGCGGCCCGTATTCGGCATACGGCAAATACAACTTGTGGGCAGAGGGATCGGCGGCGATGGTTCGCGCGCTGCGTTGTGTCTGAATCGTCGCCACCGGCTCGAACTTGCCGGGCGACGTTTCGCCCACCATGGTCACCGTCCCGTCGCGGCCGTTCGCGCTGAAGGCATAGCCGTCCTCGAAAGCTACTCCGTCCGGGCCCGCGCCGATGGCGGGCGTCGCCAATACTCTACCCGATGCCGGGTCGCTCACGATCATCATTCCGTTGCCGCACACCGAAAACAGACGGCTGGTTTTCGGATCGATCGCCAGGCCGCTGGCGTCGTCGCAGGGTGCGATGGAATAGCGGCGCGAAACCAGCGCGTTCTTGGCGTCCATTTCGATAATTTCGCTCTTGTCACTGATGTTGGCGTAAATATGTCCCTTGCCGTCCACCTGGGAGAACTCCGGCCTGCCGCCCAGCGGGATGGAGGAGGTGATCACGGTGCCGGTTTTCGCATCGATGGCGGTGGAATCGCTGCTGCGCCCATTGAACGTAAACACGCGTTTTGACACCGGTTCATAAATGATGGAATCCGGGTTTTGGCCGGTTTTGACCTTTGTGATCACCATCAGCGTTTTCAGATCGAACACTGTGACGTCGTTATCGCGGCCGTCGCTGATGAAGCCGCGGTTCAGGTCGTTTGCGATGGCGATGCCGTGCACGCCATTGGTGCCCATGATGGTTCCCACGACCTTGTCCGTGGCGGTATCGATCACCTCGGTCTGCGTCCCATGAGAGACGTAGAGGCGGTGATTGGCGCTGTCCATCTGGGGATAGTCCCAAGTGGCAGGGCCTCCAATGTGGATTTTACCCACGACCTTATAGGCGGGCGGAGCGGCCAGCGCGGCCGCCGCTACGAGCGGAAGAAACAGCTTTTTCATGCGTAAAATCATATCGCAAATACCTGAAGATTGGATGAAAAGCGGGCGCGGGCCGGCAAGCGCGTGGCCCTCGTGACGCCTGTGGATACACCAGGAGCGCCCAAGCAGGACCACGATGTAGTGTTCCTCTTCAACTTCCTCGACTACCTGCGCAGCGCGTGCCACTGGAGAAGTAACCCTGCGGTCTGTTGACGTTGCTTACCATTGGGGCTTCACGCTGAAGCCTGAGACGCAACGAGCGCCCGCACCTGAGTCAGCAGATCCTGGCTCGCCTGTCCAGCTTCCACGGTATGGAAATCGGAAGGGAGCTGCAACACCTTGATCTCTGCCCGGCTGAGCTTCTCAATGATTTCAGGGCCGGTGGGAACGTTTAGCAGCCCGGGCCCGCAAACTACGATCGGGGCTTTAACGGATTTCGCCAGAGTCGCAGCTTCACCGATGTGGCGAGTTGTGAAGACCTCGTAGCCCGAGTTGGTCAGAAGAGCGCTGAGACCCGCTAATAAATCCCTAGAGGGATCTATGCAGACGATTGTGATGCGCCCCGTTTGACGCTGGTCGTCCTGGTTCCAATCGGTTCCCCGCAACGCCTGGATCGCCTCGGCTTCGGAGTCGTAGGGCGGAAACAAACTCCGCAGATTGCTGACCTCGATGACCCTGAGAACATTCGGCGAGAGCTGACACAGTTTCAGTCCGCCGCCCACTGCGCGAAGCACGCCGTACAGCCGGATCAGCGTACCCAAGCCGGAACTGTCGATGTACTCCGTCTCGCCGAGATTTAGAACGACGATCTTGACTTGGTAGAAATTCGTACCCGCAACTTTAGTCTGCCGTTCCACTTCGGCTTCCAGAGCTTCGGCCTCGGGTCCAAAAGCGATGCGGCCCTTGCAGCGGATGACCGCGACCCTTTCATCGATTATCCGGCTTTGGAATGTAAGCGGCATTTTTGCTCGGTTCGAATCCAATTGAATCTCGCAGTATAGCGCTTGACGAACTCGCCCTAAGAGCTGCTGCACTTCGGATGCTGCGCGGAACCGGCGTCCCGTTAAGGAAGTAGGCGCTGCCCGCGCAAGGCGGCACAGAGCTAGGTCGCTCCCGAGCGATGGCAGGCATAAGCAAGCGATGGCAGGCATAAGCATTTGACAAGCCTTGGCGGGCATATGCTATCCTCATAGAGGTTTCGCGAGCCGCCTTCTGCTCCCGTGCTACCATTGCCCCGATGGGCAGTCCGGCCGGGGGCCGGCCCCGAGGCTCTGACGGATACGACGCCGTCTTGGGCATGGGCTAGTCCGAAGTCTCTTCCTCGCAATTTTCAGCGCACAGCGAATGCGTTGTGCGCGTAAAGTAAAAGTAAAGCGCACAGCGAATGCGTCGTGCGCGTAAACTAATGCGCATAGCGGGTGCGTTATGCGCGTGGAATAGTTGGGACGACACGCTGTTGCGCGGCCGTTCCTAGGGTCGAACCAAAGAACGATTTTGTTGCGCTCCGAGGTGGCGGGAAAAAAATGCCCGCCGATCGGGCGAGTGGAGTTGCTGGAAATTGCCGACATTTAATCAATTGGTGCGCAAGGGGCGCCGCCCCACGCGGTACAAAACGGCCAGCCCGGCGCTGCAAGCCTGTCCGCAGCGGCGCGGTGTGTGCACGCGCGTCTACACTACCACCCCGAAGAAGCCAAATTCAGCGCTGCGGAAGGTGGCTCGAGTGCGACTCACCAACGGAATCGAAGTGACCACCTATATTCCCGGCGTGGGACACAACCTCCAGGAGCATTCGATTGTGTTGATTCGGGGCGGGCGCGTGAAGGACTTGCCGGGCGTGCGCTATCACGTAGTGCGGGGAACCCTGGATACGGCCGGCGTGACCGGACGGCAGCAGAGTCGTTCGAAATATGGCGCGAAACGGCCCAAAGGAGCCGTAAAATAATGCCGCGCAGACGTAGACCCGAAACCCGCGAAATCCTGCCCGATCCGGTGTATAACTCGACGCTGGCGGAAAAATTCGTGAATTCGATGATGTGGGACGGCAAGAAAGCCGTTTCGCAGAAGATTTTTTATCAGGCGATGGATAAAATCCGGGAGCGTTCTCAGGACGATCCCTTAAAATTATTTAAGAAAGCCGTGGAGAACTGCAAGCCGCTTTTGGAAGTGAAAACACGGCGCGTGGGCGGGGCGAACTATCAGGTTCCGGTGGAGGTGGCGCAGAACCGCCGCACCTCGTTGGCCATCCGCTGGATTTTGCAGAACACGCGTAGCCGTCCGGAAAAGAGCATGCCGGAGAAACTGGCGAACGAATTGAATGACGCCGCGAATATGCGGGGAGGAGCGATTAAGAAGAAGGACGACGTTCATCGGATGGCGGAAGCCAACCGGGCTTTCGCCCATTACCGGTGGTAGGTAGCAAGTTTTATGCCCCGAACAGTTCCCTTAGAGAAGATGCGCAATATCGGCATCATGGCGCACATCGATGCCGGCAAAACTACCACCACCGAGCGCGTCCTTTATTACACGGGCCGGACTTATAAGATCGGGGAGGTCCACGAAGGCACTGCGGTCATGGACTGGATGGCGCAGGAGCAGGAGCGCGGCATCACAATTACCTCCGCCGCGACCACCTGTCAATGGCAGGATTGCACGATCAACATTATTGACACGCCGGGCCACGTGGATTTCACGGCGGAAGTGGAGCGCAGCTTGCGCGTGTTGGACGGGGCCGTGGCGGTGTTCGACGCTGTGGCGGGAGTGCAGCCGCAGTCGGAAACCGTATGGCGGCAGGCCGACAAGTATCGCGTGCCGCGGATCTGTTTCATCAATAAGATGGACCGCGTGGGCGCCGATTTTTTCCATGCTGTGGAAACCATCGTCGATCGCCTGCAAGCGCGGCCGGTGGCCATACAACTCCCCATTGGCGCCGAGGACCAGTTCAAGGGCGTGGTGGATCTGGTCGCCATGACGGCTCGCGTGTGGCGGGATGAAAGCCTGGGCGCGATGTACGATGATGTGGAAATTCCCGAGGAGCTGAAGCAACAGGCCCAGGAATATCGCGAGAAATTGATCGAGGCCGTGGCGGAATTCGACGATCATCTGTTCACCAGCTTCGTCGAAGGGAAAAAGATCACGGAAGAAGAGCTGAAAGCGGGTATCCGCAAAGCGACCATCGCGCAGAAGATTTTTCCGGTAGTTTGCGGAGCCGCGTTCAAAAACAAAGGCGTGCAAAACCTGCTGGATTCGGTAGTGGACTATTTGCCCTCGCCGGTGGAAATTCCTCCCGTGAAGGGGGTGGATGCCGACGATCCTTCGAAAATCGTCGAGCGGCGGGCGGACGACGCCGAGCCTTTCTCGGCTCTGGTGTTCAAGATCATGACCGATCCGTTCGTCGGCCAACTCGCGTTTTTGCGCGTGTATTCGGGGCGATTGGGCGCGGGGGATACGATTTATAACGTCGCCAAGGGGCGGCGCGAGCGCATCGGGCGTCTAGTCAAGATGCACGCCAACAAGCGCGAAGAAATTACCGAGGTGCTGGCGGGCGATATTTGCGCTGCCGTGGGGTTGAAAAACGTGTCCACGGGCGACACGATCTGCGATGAAAAGGCGCCGGTGATTTTGGAATCCATCGATTTTCCGGCCCCGGTGATTCAATTGGCCATTGAGCCGAAGACCAAAGCCGATCAGGAAAAGCTCGGGCTGGCGATCGCCAAACTGGTGCAGGAAGATCCGACGCTGAAAGTTTCCACCGATCCCGATACCGGGCAAACCATTCTGGCTGGAATGGGGGAACTGCATCTGGAGATTATCGTGGACCGGATGCAGCGGGAGTTCAACGTCGGTGCGAATGTAGGCAAGCCACAGGTGGCGTATCGCGAGACGCTGCGGTCGGCGGCGGAATACGATTACACGCACAGGAAACAGACCGGCGGGGCGGGGCAGTATGCGCGATGCAAGCTGCGCGTGGAACCGGATAAAGAACAGGAATTCGAGTTCGTCAACGACATCGTGGGCGGAGCGATTCCCAGGGAGTTCATTTCAGCGGTAGAAAAAGGCGTGTCGGAAGCGATGGAGCACGGCGTGTTGGCCGGCTATCCGATTTCCAACGTGAAGGTGACGGTTTTCGACGGTGCGTATCACGAAGTGGACTCGTCGGAGATGGCGTTCAAAATCTGCGCCTCCATTTGCTTCAAGGAAGCGGCGCGGAAAGCCAAGCCCGTGCTGCTGGAGCCGGTGATGAGAATCGAAGTGGTCGTGCCGGACGAATACATGGGCGCGGTGAACGGAGATCTGATCTCGCGGCGAGGGCGATTGGAAGGAACCGAGATTCTCGGTTCCACGCACATCATCAAGGCGATGGTGCCGCTGGCCGAGATGTTCGGCTATGCCACGGATTTGCGCAGCCGCACGCAGGGACGCGGGGCCTTCACCATGCACTTCGGCCAATACGAGCAAGTACCCAAAGGTATCGCTGAGGAGATTACTAGCAGAGCTCAAGGAAGAGTAAGGATCTAAAGGAGACACGGTCAGGAGTCAGAATCACTATGGCGAAAGAAAAATTCGATCGCACCAAGCCTCACTGCAACGTAGGCACCATCGGGCATATCGATCACGGGAAGACCACCTTGACGGCGGCCATCACCAAGGTGCTGGCCAAGCACAACCCCAAGGTGAAATTCCGCAGTTTCGATTCCATCGACAACGCGCCGGAAGAGAAGGCGCGGGGCATCACGATCGCCGTGGCGCACGTGGAGTACGAAACGGCCAACCGGCATTACGCCCACGTGGATTGCCCAGGCCACGCCGACTACATTAAGAACATGATCACCGGAGCGGCCCAGATGGACGGCGCGATTCTGGTGGTGGCAGCCACGGATGGTCCCATGCCGCAGACGCGCGAGCACATCCTGTTGGCGCGGCAAGTGGGCGTACCGTATATCGTCGTTGCGCTGAACAAAGTGGATGCGGTGGACGATCCGGAATTGCTGGAGCTGGTGGAGCTGGAAGTCCGCGAATTGCTCAACAAATATGAATTCCCGGGCGACGATCTGCCGGTGATCCGCGTGAGCGCGTTGGGCGCTTTGAACGGCGAAGAGAAGTGGGAAAAATCCGTGGAAGAGCTCATGGAGGCGGTGGACAAGTACGTTCCGCAGCCGCAGCGCGAAGTAGACAAGCCGTTCCTGATGCCGATTGAAGATATCTTCTCGATCCAGGGGCGCGGCACGGTGGTGACGGGCCGCGTCGAAAAGGGCGTTTGCAAAGTTGGCGAGGAGATGGAGATCGTCGGCTTCCGCGACACGCGCAAGACGGTGGTCACGGGCACCGAGATGTTTAAGAAGCTGCTCGATCAGGTCCAGGCTGGGGACAATGTGGGTCTGCTGTTGCGCGGCGTGGAAAAAGAGGAAGTGGAGCGCGGGCAGGTGATCGCGAAGCCCGGCTCGATTACGCCGCACAAGAAGTTCAAGGGCGAAGTTTACGTACTGAGTAAGGACGAAGGCGGACGGCATACGCCGTTCTTCAAGGGCTATCGGCCGCAGTTTTACTTCCGCACCACGGATGTGACGGGCGTGGCTACGCTGCCCGAAGGCATGGAGATGGTGATGCCGGGCGACAACGTGAGTTTGCAGGTAGAGCTGATCACGCCGGTGGCCATGGACAAGGGACTGCGATTTGCCATCCGCGAGGGCGGCCGCACGGTGGGCGCGGGAACCGTGACGGAAATCGTGGAATAGGCGATGGCATCGAGCACCCTGAGAGATCGCATTCGCATTCGCCTGAAGGCGTACGATCACCGGATCCTGGATCAATCCACGACCGAGATCGTGGATACGGCCAAGCGCACGGGCGCGACGGTGGCGGGTCCCATTCCGCTGCCGACGGTGAGGAATTTGTACACGGTGCTGCGCTCGCCGCATGTGGATAAAAAGAGCCGGGAGCAGTTCGAGATTCGCACGCATAAGCGTTTGCTGGATATTCTCGAGCCCACCCAGGATACGGTGGACGCGCTGATGAAGCTGGATTTGCCGGCGGGCGTGGATGTGGAGATTAAGGCGTTCGGGAGGAGTAAGTAGGGCAGCATGAACTTCTCGCAGAGCTCGCCAAGAACGCAAGTTTTTTCTCTGCGGCCTTGTCTTTGCGAGAGTGTTTGCGGGGTTTGAAATGAGTCCAGGAATTCTAGGCAAAAAGATCGGCATGACGCAGGTGTTCCGGCCGGACGGGCAGGTAGTTCCGGTGACGGTTTTGAAAGCCGGGCCTTGCGTGGTGGTGCAGCGTAAGACTCCCGCCACGGACGGCTACGACGCGGTGCAGTTGGGATTGATGGAGTTCGTCAAGAAGACGAGCATGAACAAGCCGCAAACCGGACACTTGAGTAAATCAGGCGTCGAGGGCGTAAAGTTTCAGCGCGAATTCCGGCTCGAAGAGTCCGCGGGGAGCGGCGATTTCAAGCCCGGCGACCGCGTCCTGGTGGACGAGTTCAAGCCCTTCGAAAAAGTGGACGTGATCGGCATCAGCAAGGGCCGGGGCTTTGCGGGAGTGGTGAAGCGCCATCATTTCCGCGGCGGCGACGATTCGCACGGCTCCATGTTTCATCGCGCTCCCGGTTCCATCGGCGCTTCGAGTTTTCCGTCGCGCGTCTTTCCGGGGATGCGGATGTCGGGACACATGGGATCGGCGCGCGTGACCGTGCGGAATCTCGAAGTGGTGGAAGTGGATGCCGAAGAGAACGTGCTGATAGTGAAGGGCGCGGTGCCCGGACCCAACGGCGGTTACGTCGTGGTACGGAGGTCGAAGAAGTAGCCATGGCTACGGTGGACGTAATCGACTGGAATAACCAAAAGGTCGGGACTTTGGACCTGGCCGACGAAGTGTTTTCCGCTCCTATGAACGAGGCGCTGCTATACGAAGCGGTGCGCCATCATCTGGCGTCGATCCGGCGCGGAACCGCCAAGACCAAAACGCGCCATGAGGTTTCCGGTTCCGGGAAGAAACTGTGGAAGCAGAAGGGGACGGGGCGGGCGCGCATGGGGTCCATTCGCAGTCCTCTCTGGCGGCACGGCGGAACGGTGCATGGCCCTCAGCCACGCAGTTACGCCTATCATCTTCCCCGCAAGATGCGGTTGGGCGCGCTGCGCAGCGCGCTTTCGGCGAAGCTTCGCGACGGCGAGCTGCTGGTCTTGAACGAATTCGCGATCGAGGAACCGAAGACCAAGCTGATGCGCAAGGCTCTGGATGGCATCGAAGCGAAGAAAACGGTGCTGCTGGTAGATAACGGCGACAATCGGAATCTCCTGCTGTCCAGCCGCAATCTGGAAGGCGTGAAGCTGGTTTCCAGCCGGGACGTGAACGTTTACGATCTGCTGGGCCACCAGCAAGTTTTGTTGAGCGAAGCCGCGGCGCGAAAGCTTTCGGAGGGATTGGCATAATGGCACATCTTTACGAGATCATCCGAAAACCGATCGTCACGGAAAAGGGCGTGGCGAAAAAAGAGAATGAGCGGACCCTGTGCTTCCACGTCGCCGCGAATGCGAATAAGACCGAAATCCGCGCGGCGATCGAGACCTTGTTCAAAGTGAAAGTGGAGGAGGTTCGTACCGCAACTACGGCGGGGAAGCTGCGGCGGCGGGGGAAATTCTCCGGTTACCGGCCGGATTGGAAGAAAGCGTACATCCGGTTGCAGAAGGGGCAGAAAGTGCCGGAGTACGCGGAGATATGAAGAAGGAGTCAGGAGACAGGAGTCAGGAGTCAGGAGTCCGCGCATGCCTGTAAAGTCATACCGGCCTACCACGCCCACGCGACGTTTTCAAACCGTCGTCTCGCGCGAGGACATCACCAAGCAGCACCCGGAAAAGAGTTTGGTGGTGGGAAAGAGGGGCAGCGGCGGACGCTCGAGTACCGGGCGCATTTCTTCCCGCTTCCGTGGTGGCGGGCACAAGAAAGCGTATCGCGAAATCGATTTCAAGCGCGACAAGCACGGCATAGCGGCGGTGGTGGCGGCGATCGAATACGATCCCAACCGCAGCGCTCGCATCGCGCTGCTGCATTATGTGGATGGCGAAAAGCGCTATATTCTCGCGCCCGTGGGTCTGCAGCCGGGACGGAAGGTGATGTCCGGTCCGGATGCCGATATTCTGGCGGGTAATTCGCTGCCTCTTAAAAATATTCCGGCGGGCACAGTGGTGCACAACATCGAGCTGCGGCCGGGGAAGGGCGGGCAGATGGCGCGCTCGGCGGGGGCGCAAGCGCAATTGGTTTCCAAGGAAGGCGATTACGCGCTGTTGAAACTGCCCAGCGGCGAAGTGCGGCGCGTGCCGGTGGAGTGCTCGGCCACGGTCGGGCAGGTGGGGAACGTGGAGCACGAAAACGTCAGCCTGGGAAAAGCGGGGCGCAAGCGTTGGATGGGCAAGCGTCCGCATAATCGCGGCGTATCGATGAACCCGGTGGACCATCCCCATGGAGGCGGCGAAGGCAAGACCAGCGGCGGAAGGCATCCGGTGACGCCGTGGGGGCAGCCGACGCGTGGGTTCAAGACCCGCAACAACAAGCGCACGAATAAGTGGATCGTGACGCGGAAGGCGAAGAAGAGATAAAGGATGTCACGCTAATGGGACGCTCGCTCTACAAAGGACCGTTCGTGGACGACCACTTGATGAAAAAGGTCGCAGTTATGAACGAGAAGAACGAGAAGAAGGTGGTGCGGACATGGTCGCGGCGCTCGACCATCGTGCCCGAATTCATTGGCCATACGCTGGCGGTGCACAACGGCAAAAAATTCATTCCCGTCTACATCACGGAAAACATGGTGGGCCACAAACTGGGCGAATTTTCGCCCACGCGAATTTTTAAAGGGCACGCCGCGAAAGCGGCGGCGGAGAAGACAGCCAAACCGGCGTAAGGATTCCAGATGCAAGCCAAGGCAGAAGCGCGATACATAAGGACCTCGCCGCAAAAGGCGCGGCTGGTGGTAGATTTGATTCGCGGCCAGAAGGCGGGCGAGGCGATCCATATTTTGCGCGGAACCAACAAGCGCATCGCGCCGAGCGTGGAGAAAGTGCTTCGCTCGGCCATCGCCAACGTGGAAAACCGCCATAGCGACGTGGACGTGGACAAGCTGTTCGTCACCGAAGCGTACGTCAACGAAGGTCCGCGGATGAAGCGGGTGCGGCCCGCGCCGATGGGACGGGCTTATCGTTATCAACGCCGGATGGCGCACATTGTGGTCAAGGTGGGAAACAAGGATTCATAAATGGGCCAGAAAGTTCATCCCTACGGATTCCGGCTGGGGGTTACCAAAACGTGGCGGTCGCGATGGTTCGCCAAGCAGGACTACGCGAAGCTCCTGCACGAGGATCTGGAGTTGAAGGCATCGCTGCGCGGCCGGTTGAAGGCCGCGGGAGTGAGCGCGGTGGAAGTGGACCGGCCCGGCAATAAGCTGCGCATCACGATATTCACCTCGCGCCCCGGCATCATCATCGGGCGCAAGGGCGCGGAAATCGAGAAGCTCAAGCAGGATCTGGCGAAGAAGACCAAGCGCGAAGTGTTCATCGATATTCAAGAAGTCCATAAGCCGGAGCTGGATGCGCAACTGGTCAGCGAATCGATCGCGCTGCAATTGGAAAAACGTGTGGCTTTCCGCCGGGCGATGCGCAAGGCCGTCGACAGCGCGCTGCGATTCGGATGCAAGGGAATCAAGGTGCGCGTTTCGGGGCGGCTGAATGGAGCGGAAATCGCGCGCACGGAGTGGTATCTGCAGGGCCAGCTTCCGCTGCACACGTTGCGCGCCGACGTGGATTACGGGACCAGTGAAGCCTACACCACCTATGGCGTGATCGGGGTCAAATGCTGGGTTTATAAGGGCGAAATATTGCCAGGCGGGCAGCGGCGAGGCCTCGGAAGAGAACCGGAGCCGCGGCGCGGCCCTCCGCGGGAACGAAGGGAACGCGCGCCGCGCCCGCAAGCCGAGCCGGGCCTGACGCAGGCCCCACCCCCGGAAATGCGAGCGCCCGCCCCGATTCTGCCGCCGATGGCGCCGCCGCAACAGCCGGCCTGGAAGCCGGAGCCGAAGCCGGAGAGTGTGGAGCCCGCTCCGGAAGGAGAGAAGAAGGAATGAGGCGCACAGCGAATGCGTTGTGCGCGTAAAGGAATGACGCCATGTTGATGCCAAAAAAAGTCAAGTACCGCAAACAGCAGCGCGGACGCATGGCCGGAAAGGCGTGGCGGGGATCTACGCTCGCGTTCGGCGATTACGGACTGAAGGCGATGGAGTGCGGATGGATCACGGACCGCCAGATCGAGGCCGCTCGCGTGGCGATGACGCGGTCGATCAAGCGCGGCGGTAAGGTGTGGATCCGTTTGTTCCCCGACAAGCCGATCACCAAGAAACCGGCGGAAACCCGCATGGGCAAGGGGAAGGGCGCGCCGGAGCAATGGGTGGCCGTCATCCGCCCGGGCAAAATTCTTTTCGAAATGGAGGGAGTAGGGCGCGACATCGCCCAGGAGGCGATGAAGCTGGCGGCGGCGAAGCTTCCGCTGCCAACGAAATTGGTGACGCGGCAGGGAGTGGAATAGCGCAGAGCAAAAGCGTTGTGTGCTTAAAGGAATAGACCAATGAAAGAGAACGCGGACCGGGCGCGGGGACTCGACGCAGCGGAACTGAACAAGCAGTTGCGCGAGCAACAGGAACAGGTTTTCCGGCTGAAATTCCAGATGTCCATGGGACAGATGGAGGGATTGAAGAAGATGCGATCGCTCAAGAAGGAGCGGGCGCGAATGCTCACGGTGCTGCGCGAGCGCGAACTGGAGAAGAAGGCATGACCGCGGAAAATCCGGACGCGCACAGCGAATCCGCTGCGCCCTCAGGCCACAAGAACGAGAAAGTCGGCTCGGTGGTCTCCGCCAAGATGGCGAAGACGATTGTGGTGGAAGTGACGCGACGCGTTTCGCACGGCGCGTATAAGCGGATCGTGAGCAAGCGCAAGAAATTTTACGCGCACGATGAGAAGGGAGAGGCCAAGGTCGGCGACGTGGTGCGCATTATCGAATGCCGCCCGCTGAGTAAGCTGAAGCGCTGGCAATTGAAGGCGATTCTGCGCAAGGCGGTGCAGGTGACCACGGATTTGAGCGCCCTTGGGATCGAGGCGACGCCGGAGAGAAGAGTGAAGAAGAAGAAAAAGTGATGGAGGGCGAAGCCCGCGCGGGACTTCGGTCGAGGAGAAACAGACATGATCGGGATGCGGACAATACTCGAGGTGGCCGATAACAGCGGCGCGCGCAAGCTGGCGTGCATTCTTCCGCGCGGCGGCGACCTGGGACTGCGCGCCGGTCTGGGGGACGTCATCACGGCCAGCGTGAAAGAGGCCGCGCCCGATTCGGCGATCAAGAAAGGGAAAGTAGTCCGCTGCGTGATCGTGCGAATGCGGAAAGAAACGCGCCGCCGCGACGGAACCTATATCCGGTTCGATTCCAACGCGGCGGTGCTGATCAGCGAAATCGGCGAGCCGGTGGGCACGCGCGTGTTCGGTCCGGTGGCTCGCGAGCTGCGCGATAAGCGATTCATGAAAATCGTTTCGCTCGCGCCGGAGGTGATCTAACGATGGCGCGGCCGATGAACAAAATTCCGCAAAGGCATCAGCATAAGCCCAAGGAGCGGCTGAAGGTCAAGATCAAGAAGGACGACAACGTCAAGATCATCGCCGGACGCGATAAGGGCAAGTCGGGGCGCGTTCTGCACGTGGATCGGGAAAAGGGACGGGTGCTGGTGGAAGGTGTGAGCTTAGTGAAACGGCATACCCGGCCGAATCCGCAACGGCAGATCAAGGGCGGCATCGCGGAGCGGGAAAGCCCCATAAGTATTTCCAACGTGATGATTCTGACCTCTGGCGGCGTGGCGACGCGGATCGGGTACCGGATGGAGGCCGCCGGAACGGTTTCGCGGCGGGTGCGGATTGCGAAAAAGAGCGGGGAGATTTTGGATAAGAAAGGATGAAGTTATCAGTTATCAGTTGTTGGTGCCGAAGCTGATAGCTGACAGCTGATAGCTGACAGCTAAGATGGCCGCAAGACTCAAAGAACACTACACGAAGAAAGTGGTCCCCACGCTCACCAAGGAGTTCTCCTATAAGAACGTCATGGCCGTGCCGAAAATCGAGAAGGTTTCGGTGAACATCGGCCTGGGCGAGGCGACGCAGAATCCGAAATTGATGGATGGCGCGGTGAACGAGCTGGCGCAGATCGTCGGGCAGAAGCCGGTGGTGACGAAGGCGCGGAAATCGATCGCCGCGTTCAAGCTGCGCGAGAAAATGTCCATCGGCTGCACCGTGACCTTGCGAGGCGACCGCATGTACGAGTTTTTCGACCGGCTGGTGAACGTCACCCTGCCGCGCGTGCGCGATTTTCGCGGCGTCTCGAGTAAAAGTTTCGACGGTCGCGGCAATTATACCCTGGGCATCCGGGATCAACTGATTTTTCCGGAAATCGATTACAACAAAGTGGAAAAAGTCAAAGGAATGAACGTTTGCATTACCACCACCGCCAAGACCGACGCCGAGGGTCTGGCGCTGCTGAAACATCTCGGCATGCCGTTCCGGGCATCGTAGGAGCACAAATGGCCACCACCGCCAAGATCGCCAGAGATGAGAGACTCGCGAAAGCCAAAGCGGCGAAAACGCCGAAACTGCGCTGCCGGCATCGGAACCGTTGTCTCCGCTGCGGACGCCCGCGCGGATTTCTGCGCAAATTCAAATTGTGCCGCATCTGTTTCCGGCAACTGGCGCTCGCGGGAGAAGTTCCCGGGGTGATTAAGGCGAGTTGGTGAAGGATTGAACGCATGACCACATCCGACCCCATTGCCGACATGCTGACGCGCATCCGCAACGCGCTGGCCGCGCGCCACCCCAAGGTGGACGTTCCGGCGTCGCGGCTGAAGACCGACATCGCCAAGATCCTCAAGGACGAGGGGTATATCGCCAATTTCAAGTTGACCGAGGACGGCGCCAAAAAATCGATCCGAATTTATCTCAAATACACGCCAGGCAACGTCCCGGTGATTTCGAGAATCGAGCGCGTTTCGCGCCCGGGCTGCCGCGTCTACGCGGGAGCCAGGCAAGTGCCGCGGGTGTTGGGCGGGTTGGGGATCAACATTCTAACCACCCCCCGCGGAGTCATGACCGGTAGCACCGCGCGCAAGGAGGGTGTGGGCGGCGAGGTTTTGTGCCAGATCTGGTAAACGGAGCAGAGTATGTCGCGAGTAGGAGCTAAACCCATTCCGCTGCCGAAAGGCGTCAAGGTGACCATCGGCGAGCAAGCGCTGGTGGAAGGTCCCAAGGGAAAGCAGACCGTGCCGATCCCGGAGGGGATCTCGCTGCGGCAGCAGGATGGAACGCTGCATGTACAGCGCTCGGGCGACGATCAGGCCGGCCTGCACGGCCTTACGCGGGCCTTGGCCGCAAACGCTGTACAAGGCGTCTCCACCGGATTCACGCGCGAGCTGCAGCTTTTCGGCATCGGCTACCGCTGTGAAGTCAAAGGACGGATCGCTACGTTTTTGCTGGGCTACTCCCATCCCATCGAGTTTTATTTGCCCGATGGAGTGGAGATGCGCGTGGAAAAGCCGGTGCAGAATTTGACGCCGCTGATTTTGACCGGTCCCGACCGGCAGGTGCTGGGGCAGGTGGCGGCGAACATGCGCGCGTTGCGGCCGCCCGATCCGTATAAGCAGAAGGGGATCCGCTACGCCAAAGAGCTTCTGCGGAAAAAGGTCGGAAAGACGGGCGCTTCGGGAGGCGCGAAGTAGATGGCGCGGGAATCGAGAAATCAAACGCGGCTGCGGGTTCACGCGCGCATCCGCCGCCGCTTGCAGGGGAGTTCGGAGCGGCCCAGGCTGGCGGTGTTCCGCAGCCTGAAGCATATTTACGCCCAGGTGATCGACGATTCCAAAGGCCACACGCTGGCCTCGGCGTCCTCGTCGGAGAAGAATGGTTCGAGCGGCGGCAACGTGGCGGGAGCGAAATCGATCGGAAAGTTGATCGCCGGACGGGCGCGGGACAAGGGAATCAAGGCCGTGGTGTTCGATCGCGGCGGCTACTTGTATCACGGGCGGGTGAAAGCTTTGGCCGAGGCGGCGCGAGAGGCGGGTCTGGAGTTTTGATGGAGAGCTAATGGCATCAACAAAAAGAATCGAGGCAGGCAGCCTCAGTCTCAAGGAATCAGTAGTTTCCATTAACCGCGTGACCAAGGTGGTCAAGGGCGGAAAGAATCTGAGCTTTTCGGCGCTGGTGGTGGTCGGCGATCCGAATGCGAAGGTCGTCGGCTACGGCAACGGGAAAGCCAAGGAAGTTCCGGCGGCGATCAAGAAGGGCATCGAAGCGGCGAAAAAGAATCTGCGCAAGGTGCACGTGCTTGCCACTACGATTCAGCATCCCGTGCTGGGGATCTTCGGCAGCGGGCGGGTCTTGCTGAAGCCGGCCCCGGAAGGCACGGGCGTAATCGCGGGCGGACCGGTGCGCGCGGTGATCCAGGCCGTGGGCATTCCCAACGTGCTCACCAAATCCCTCGGCTCGCACAATCCGCACAACGTGGTGAAGGCGACCATCGACGCGCTGGAGAAGTTGCGCGACCGGGCCGAAATCGCCGATTTGCGCGGCTTGGCCGCCGACAAGGTGGGATAAGGCATGCCCGAAACGATTCGAATCAAACTGGTGCGCAGTCCGATCTGCACTCCTGAAAAACACAAGGCGATCGTGCGCGCGCTAGGATTGAAGAAGATCAACCAGGTGGTGGAGCGGCCGGATTCGCCGGCGTTCCGCGGTATGGTGAAAAAAGTTCCCCATTTGCTCGAGCTCGACCATAGCGAGGCGCGGGTGAAGGGAACTCCTCGGAGTACCGTGAAATGAATCTGAGTCAATTAAAACCCCCTCCGGGGCAAAAGCACAAAAAGCAGCGGGTGGGCCAGGGCATGGGCTCGGGGCGCGGGAAATATTCGGGCCGCGGCGCCAAGGGCGCGAAATCGGTATCGGGCTATTCGCGCATGCGCGGGTTCGAGGGCGGCCAGATGCCGCTGCATCGCCGTCTGCCCAAGCGCGGCTTCACCAACATTTTTCGCAAGCAATACGCGATCCTCAATATTGGAACCTTGGAGAAGCTCGAGGGTTCCGAGTTTGAGCCCTCCGGATTGCTGGAGATGGGCACGATTCGAAAATTGAAGGACGGATTGAAGATTTTGGGAACGGGTGAGCTGACGCGGAAGATCGTTGTGAAGGCGCACGTGTTTTCCGAGTCGGCGAAGAAGAAGATCGAGGCGGCCGGAGGCACGGCCGAGCTGATCGGAGCATAGCAGAGCGGGCGAGGAAGAATTATGAAGTTTTTAGAAGCCGTAGCCAATGTATTTCGGGTCCCGGATCTGCGCAAGCGGCTGATGTTCGCCTTGGGATTGCTGGCGGTATACCGGTTGGGTGCGTTTATTCCCACCCCTGGAGTGGACACCAACCGGCTGAATCAGTATTTTCAGCAGAACGCGGGAAGCTTGTTCGGCTTCATCGATTTGTTCAGCGGCGGGACTTTCCGACGGTTCACGATCTTCGCCTTGGGCATCATGCCCTACATTACGTCGTCGATCATTTTGCAATTGCTGACGGTGGTCGTTCCGACGCTCGAAAAATTGCAAAAGGAAGGCGAACTGGGCCGTCGCAAGATCACGCAGTGGACCCGGTACCTCACCGTCATCCTCGCCTTAATGCAGAGTTTCGGAATCGCCATCACGGTGCAGAAGGCGGGTTTCACCACCGCCGGCTTCACCGGCTTCGGATTTGTGCTTCTCACCATGGTCAGCTTGACTACCGGCACGGCGTTCATCATGTGGCTGGGCGAGCAGATCACGGAGCGGGGAATCGGCAATGGCATGTCGTTGATCATCTTTACCGGCATCGTGGTGGGTCTGCCGCGAGCCATCGAGGAGATCATCCAAAAGCTGCAAACTGGCGACTGGGGCGTGGCGCACATCATCATCATTCTTTCGATGATGATCGCGGTAGTGGGCTTCATTGTGCTGGTGGAGCGCGGCGAGCGGAGGATTCCCGTGCAATACGCCAAGCGCGTCATCGGCCGTCGCATGATGGGCGGTCAGTCCACGCATCTTCCGCTGAAAGTGAACGCGGGCGGCGTAATTCCGGTGATCTTCGCCAGTTCGCTGCTGGCCTTCCCGCAAACCTTCCTGACTTTCGATGTCGTAAAGAACTCGACTTTTCTTTCTTCGCTGCTGGGCGCGCTCGGCTCGCGGCAGCCCCTATACTACCTGATGTACGTGGTGCTGATTATTTTCTTCTGCTTCTTTTACGTATCGATTATTTTTAATCCCAACGAAGCCGCGGACAACATGCGGAAATACGGCGGTTTTATTCCCGGCATCCGGCCGGGCAAGAACACCGCCGATTATATGAACCGGATCCTGACCAAGATCACGGTCGTCGGCGGGCTATATCTCTCGATCCTTTCGCTGATTCCCCAGATTATGATTGGCGGGATCGCGCTGCAGCGGCTGCCGCTGGTGGGCAACTTCATCGACGCTCACTTCCCGCGCTGGCTGCTGGACGGGCTCGGTGTGAATTTCTATTTCGGCGGCACCTCGCTGCTGATCGTGGTGGGCGTGGCGATGGACACCGTAAATCAAATCGAGGCGCAGTTGATCATGCGTCATTACGAGGGCTTCACGCCCAGAGCGGGCCGCATCCGGGGGCGCCGCAGCACCTTCTGATTTGCCCACTCGCGCATGGCTCAAGCCGCAGCGCCTCCGCAGGGGGCTTTCCAAAAGCTGTGCCTGATTCTATTCGGGCCTCCGGGTTCGGGGAAAGGAACGCAAGCGAAGTTTCTGAGCCAGTCGCTGGGGTTGGCGCATATCTCTACCGGTGACATGTTGCGGGCTCATCTGGAGGCGCGGGACGAACTGGGTAAGGAAATCGAAGCGGTGATGCAATCCGGCGGCTTGGTTCCGGACGAAACGGTCAACCGGATGGTGGAAAGCCGGATCGCACGGCCGGATTGCGAAAAGGGGTTCATCCTGGATGGATTTCCGCGAACGGTGAATCAGGCCAGGCTCCTGCACGGACTGTTGGGGGCCGAGCGGATTTGGCCGGTGGTGGTTCACTTAAGGGTGGATTATAATGTTATTATTAGTCGGATTGCCGGACGGCGGCAATGCCCTAACTGCGGCGCGCTCTATAGCGTGAGGTCCAACGCTCCCACGGTTTCAGAAGTGTGCGATTACGACGGCTCGAAGCTAGCGATCCGCGACGACGACCGTCCCGAGGTGGTGCGCGAGCGGTTGCGGGCTTATGAGGTTCAAACGGCGCCGGTGCTGGAGTGTTTGAAACAATTCCGCTATTCCGTGGTGGAGGTGGAAGGAGCCGGCGCGCCGCCGCAAGCGATCGCGGCGGAAATTCAGAAGAAGGTGCGAAAGATCGCAGATGATCGTGCGTAAGAGCGTGGCCGAACTGGAGAAGATGCGCGCCGCCGGACTCCTCGTGTGGAAGATTTTGGAGAAACTCAAGGAGATGGTGGCCGAGGGAGTCTCTACCTACGATTTGGAGGTGGCTGCGGCGAAGATGATGGAGGAAGCGGGCGCGCGTCCAGCGTTTAAGGGATACAAGTCGGCATTGGCGGAAACCAAATTTCCATTTGTGCTCTGCACTTCGGTGAACGACGAAATCGTGCATGGAATGCCCTCGCAGAAGCGGTTGCTCAAATCCGGGGATATCGTCTCCATCGATACCGGGGTGCAGTTGAGCGGGTATTATGGCGATTCGGCGGTGACCATCGGCGTGGGCGAAATCTCCGGGGAAGCGCGGCGCTTGATGGACGTGACCCGGGAATCGCTGGAGCTGGCGATCGACAAAGCGCGGGCCGGGAACCGCCTGTTCGATATCTGCGGAACCGTCGAGCGGCACGTGACCGCCAACGGCTTTTCGGTGGTGCGCGAATTTGTGGGTCATGGAATCGGCACGCATATGCATGAGGAGCCGCAAATTCCCAATTACGTCGATCGCCGGGGAGAGAATCCCCGGCTGAAGCCGGGCATGGTCCTGGCGATCGAGCCGATGGTGAACGCGGGAGGCCCGGGCAGCCGGGTGAAGCCGGACAAGTGGACGGCCGTCACCGAAGACGGAAAATATTCGGCGCATTTCGAGCATACGGTGGCGGTGACGGCGAATGGCCCGTGGGTATTGACAAGGCCGTAAGCCGTCTGTGGGGCTTAAGGACCGCTGGGTGTGGCGTACCAGCCCCGCCCGTGAGGGCGCGGACGGCTGAACGACACGGAAGGAAAGGTTTATGAAAGTGCGAGCATCGGTTAAGAAATTGTGCGATAAATGCAAACTGGTTCATCGGCGGGGAGTAGTCCGCGTGATTTGCGTGAACCCGAAACACAAGCAGAGGCAGGGGTAGCCCCCCCGAAGGACGAAAGGTAAGGACGAAAAGTATGGCTCGATTAGCAGGCGTGGACTTACCGGCGAAGAAGCGGACCGAGATCGGTCTTACCTACATCTATGGCATCGGACGCACCCGCAGCAAGTCTTTGTGCCATCGCGCGGGCGTGAATCCGGAGAAAAAGGTCGCGGAGCTGAGTGAGGATGAAGTCAACCGCATCCGTCAAATTCTGGAAGCTGAAGGATCGGTGGAAGGCGACCTGCGCAAAGAAATCTCGATGAACGTCAAGCGGCTGATCGAGATGGGCGCCTATCGGGGCTTGCGCCACCGGCGCGGTCTGCCGGTGCGCGGCCAGCGCACCCACACCAATGCGCGCACGCGCAAGGGTCCGCGCCGCGGCACGGTCGCGAATAAGAAGAAGGCGTCGGCGAAGACCTAGGACGGAAACTCATGGCGAAAGCACCAGCGAAGACCGGAAAGAAGAAAGCCTTCAAAAAGAAGGAAAAGAAATCCATCCCCGTGGGCGTGGTCCACGTGCAGGCGTCGTTCAATAACACCATCATCACCGTGACGGATACGTTGGGGAACGTGATCGCATGGTCCAGCTCCGGATCGCTGGGGTTTCGCGGATCGCGAAAAGGAACGCCGTTCGCCGCGCAGCAGGCATCATTGACGGCGGCCAACAAGGCGAAGGAATCCGGGCTGCGGAGCGTGGATGTCAGCGTCAGCGGACCGGGAGCGGGGCGCGAGTCGGCGGTGCGGGCGCTGGCCACGGCGGGTTTAGAGGTTCGATCGATCAAGGACCGGACGCCGATCCCGCATAACGGCTGCCGGCCGCCCAAGAAGCGGCGAGTTTAGTGGGACGAGCTTCAGCTTGTCCAAAGCGGGACGAAGGGCCCTTGAGCCTGTAAACCGCACCTTTAAGGAGGTTCGATTTGGCGCGATATATTGGCCCCGTTTGCCGGCTGTGCCGGCGCGAGGGCATGAAGTTGTTCTTGAAAGGCGAGCGCTGCTATAGCGAGAAGTGCGCCATCGAAAAGCGCAATTTCCCGCCGGGCCAACATGGCAAGGATCGCAAGCCGAAAATCCAGGGCTTCGGCTTGCAGCTTCGCGAAAAACAGAGGGGCCGCCGTTATTATCAGTTGCTGGAAGGACAGTTCCGCAACCTGTTCGAGAAGGCCGCTGCCATGAAGGGCATCACGGGCGAAAGTCTTCTCAATATGCTGGAGCGGAGGTTGGACAACGCGCTCTACCGCACGGGGTTTGGAACTTCCCGCGCGCAGTGCCGCCAACTGGTGCGCCACGGCCACGTCAACGTCAACGGACGCCGCGTGGATATCCCTTCTTTTACCCTCAAGCCGGACGACGTGATCGAGGTCCGGGAGGCGAGCAAACAGAATCCCACCATTCTGCACGCGCGCGACGCCACGGCGCACGCTCCTAGTCCTAACTGGCTGGAGGTGGACCGGGAGAATCTAAAGGCCCGCGTGACGGGACAACCGAAGCGCGAAGAGCTGGTCCAGATTCAGTTGAACGAACAATTGATTGTCGAATTGTATTCGAAGTAGTTTCAGCCCTGCCCGTGAGGGCGGGGAAATTTTCAGCCATGCCCATGAGGGCGGGGAAATGAGGTTGGCATAAATGTTCAAAGGATTCCAGAAACCCAAGCGTTTGGTCGCTAACACGGAAACGCTCAACGACCGTTATGGCATGTTTACGGCCCAGCCGTTCGAGCGCGGATTCGGGTCCACCATTGGAACGGGTCTGCGCCGCGTGCTGCTGAGCTCGATTGAAGGCGCGGCCATCACCGCAGTGCGGATCGAAGGCGTGGCGCACGAATTCAGTCCGATTCCCGGCGTGGTGGAGGACGCCACCGACATCATCCTGAACCTGAAACAGATTCCGTTCAAAATGATGGGCGAGGGTGTGCGCACGGCGCGCCTGCGCGTCGAAGGCGCGGGGGAAGCGATGAGCGCGCAGATTGAAACCGACGCCGACATCGAGGTGCTCGATCGCAATATGCACATCGCCACGGTGGGCGAGGGCGGCAAGCTCAGCATCGAAATGCGGTTGAAAGCGGGCCGCGGCTACGTGGCGGCCGACCGCAACAACGACGAAGATTTGCCCGTCGGTTATATTCCCATCGATTCGGTGCATTCCCCCGTGCGCAAGGTGAACTTTTCGGTGGAGGCCGCGCGGCTGGGCCAGATGACCGACTACGACAAGCTGACCATCGAGGTGTGGACCAACGGCGCGATTTCCCCCGCCGACGCCATCGGTCAGGCCGCCAAGCTCCTGAAGGACCACATGGCGATCTTCATCAATTTCGAAGAATTGCCGGAAGCTGCCGAGGAGCCGGCCGAGCGCGCTCTGTCGCAAATGAACGAGGTGCTGAACCGTTCCGTCGAAGAGCTGGAGCTGAGCGTGCGCTCCTACAATTGCCTGAAGAACGCCAATATTCAGAGTATCGGCGATCTGGTGCAGAAGACCGAGGCGGAGATGCTCCGCACTAAGAACTTCGGCCGCAAATCGTTGAACGAGATTAAGGAGATTTTGGGTGGATTGGGCCTCTCCTTCGGGATGAAGTTCGACGCGCAGGGCCGGTTGGTGTCGCCGGCCGGAGCGCCGGCCGCGGTCTCAGAACCCGACTATGGAGGGGGCCAGGACCTCGAGGAAGAAGAAGAAGACGAGGGCGAGGAAGACACGGGCGGGGTGCCGGCATGAGACACCGCAAAGACGGTTTTAAGCTGAAGCGCGATATCGGCGCGCGGCGCTCTCTGCTCAAGGGCTTGACGACCAGCGTGATCGAGCATGAACGCGTGGTCACTACCGTGCCCAAGGCCAAGGCCGTCAGACCGCTGGTGGAAAAAATGATCACTCTGGCCAAGCGCGATACCCTGCACTCACGCCGTCAGGCGGCGGCGTTTCTGAACACGCCCGAAGCGGTGAAAAAGTTGTTCGATAAGCTCGGCACGCGGTTCGGGCAGCGCGAGGGCGGCTACACGCGCCTGGTGCGGCTGGGCTGGCGCCGGGGCGACGGCGCCGAGCAGGCCATGGTGGAGTTGGTCGGCAGCGAGCTGGTCAAGCGCGCCGCCGAGCGCGCCAAGCGCCGCGAAGAGCGCATGAAAGCGATACAGCAGGGCAAGAACGAGGGCGAGGAGAAGGAAGAGTAGGCCCCGCTTCGTTCTCTCATCTAGTGGTAGCCGTAATGGGCGTTCCCGACGCTGCGCTCTTCGATATGAACGTGCCCGACCACAGCTAACCCGGAGCGGTCCATAGTCCGGAGTCGACATAACCTTTACGAACGCGCTCTGAAGCGAGCTATAAGGCCAGTCGTTTCCGCAATGGCGTTATCCTTGAGCGGCCCTATGAAGGTCGAAGGTCAATTCCATTGCCGGGTAATCGCGGTTGCCGCGTTGATCGGGGGCGCAGCCCTTGCGCAATCTACGGAACAGAAATCCGAGGCATACGACGATCCAACGGCTGCGCGAGTTTTTATTACCGACAGCAGCTCATGGGAGATCAGCGGACAAAGCGGAGGCTTCGGCGGCGCGTTCGGATCGAGAACGAGCGGCGGCGCGCGCCCGCAAACCGCGGAAATCATCAAAACGTTCCACGAGCGCTGCCCGAACGTGGCGATCAATAATATCCAGACCAAAGCCGATTACATCGTGCTGCTGGATCATGAGGGGGGAAAAGGCATGCTGCGCCACAAGAACAAGGTGGCCGTGTTCGTCCGGGTCAGCGGGGATTCCATCGTCAGCAAATCCACGCTGTCCCTGGGAGGCTCGGTGCAGGAAGCATGCGAATCTATCGACCGCCATTGGACGGCACACGGGCAGGAGATGCGGGCGGCGAAGGCCGAGGCTGGTCTGCCAACGCGTTCATCCCCGCCCGCAACGGCTTTAGCGCTATCCGACCCCGTCAAATCCGCCACCGCTAAACTGTCGATCGCCTCGACACCGGACGAAGCCGACATCGAAATCGACGGAGGTTTCGTTGGAAATACTCCTTCCGATATCGAAGTGAAACCTGGCGAGCACGTCGTCTTAGTCAAGAAGCCAGGATACGGCGTGTGGGAAAAGAAGGTTTGTGGTGAACGGCGCGAGCATTGTGCGGCTGAGCGCGGCGCTGGAAAAACAATGATCGGCAAGCCCTGAGACTTTCCGCTAAGCGGGCGGGCTGCCGAGTTCGGCTGCTGCTCCCGCGCGAGACCAAAACTCTGTATAATGTGTATCGGGCCTGCGCCATGTTCGCGCGTTTATTGGTGGCCGCGTGCTGCCTCCTGAATACCGCCCTCTGTTTCGATCGGTCGGAACCCGTCGGTCCGCCGAAGCGCGAGGTGCTGGTGTATCTGAAAACCTCCGCCGATCAGCCCGCCCCGCCGCTGGAAGAAATGAAGCGCGAGGCCGGCGCAATCATGGAGAGCGCGGGCTATAGCCTTTCGTGGCGCAACCTCCCGAATCCCGGAGGCGCTGTGGATGCCATGGTTGTGGTCGTGGAGTTGCGTGGAATCTGCCGGGCGCCGCGCCTCGGAGAACCCCTCGATCCGTTGCTTCAACCCGCGTCTCTCGCGTCCACGGCGATCGTCGATGGCGAGGTGCTGCCCTTCAGTTGGGTGGAGTGCGAGACGCTTTCCCGAATGCTGGCTCCCGCGCTGTCTAAATACGGTGTCCCGCAAGACTATTTGTACGGCCGCGCGATGGGAAGGTTAGTTGCGCACGAGTTGTTCCATATTCTGACGATGTCCGCCGATCACGACGATGGCGGAGTGGCGAAATCCTCCTTCAGCGTCCGTGACATACTTGCCGATCGATTCACATTCGAAGCCACGGCGCTCACAAAGCTAGAGACCGCGGCGCCGGACGAGGACTCGACCGGTGGCGGCGAGGTCTTGGAAGAGGCGGGCCGTTAGCAGCAACATTAAAACTCATACCGCAACGCAAACTGCATCGATCGCGGCGGCATCGTCCCCTGGAACTCCCCGAACGTCAGGGGCGACTCCAGGCTTAAGCTGGGGTTGGTGAAGATCGGGTGATTAAACGCGTTGAATGCTTCCGCCCGGAAGACTAGCCGCTGCCCCTCCTTGGGCATGCGGAACGTCTTCGAAAGCGACATATCGACATTGAAAATCGGCGCCAGCCGCACCGCCGCCCGAGTGCCGGCGCCTTCCGGCGGCTGATCCTGAAAATTGTTCGACACGTCCGTATTGGTGAAGATGCTGGGAATGCCGTTATTGTCGATGTGGATGCCGCCCGAGGGCGTCGGCGTATTCACCACGGCCAGGGAGCTAAGCCAGTAGTTCGTGTTGTAGGCCAAGTCGCCTTGCACGGCGCTGGGCAGCGGCGTGCTATACCGCCAGATACTGGAAAGCTGCCATCCGCCCACAATTTGATCTACCCACTTCGACGCGTTCCTCAAAAGTAGCTTATTCTTGCCGAACGGCAGCGCGTACATGAAATTGGCGTTAAAGTTATTACGAATGTCGAAATCCGACGACCCTCGAAATGCACCCAAGTTATAAATATTCTGAATCGCCGCGCCTTCTTCGCCCGCTCCCGATTCAGTTGCGGAGCCATTGTCGATCGAATGCGACAGCGTGTAATTGAAGTCGAACTGGAAGCCGTTGGAAAACCTGCGCCGGATGCTGACTGTCAGGCCGTGGTAATCCGCTTCCCCGGCGTTCATCCACATCGGCAATGTGCTGCCTTGCTGGGCAAAAAATGTATAGCAGCCGGTCGCGCTCAAGCAGCGGCCGGGAAGATATTCGCCTGAAATCCGATCCGCCGCGTGAAGGCTATCCAAGAAGCTGCTTCCGAACACCCCGTAGACGCTGTAAAAATAATTAGCCGACGCGCTGCCCGGAAAATAGAAATCTCTGTACCCCGGCCAAACGTTGTTTACAAACGGCAGGTTCGGAACCAGGCTCGGATTATTCATCACTTCCTGCGCCACCAGCCCGGCGGCGTTATTATATGGCACCCCGGCTTTCGCGGCCAAGGAATTGGCGAGATTGTAAACGATCCGCGCATTTTGCTGCCACGTGACTCCCGATGCAGGATCTTTGTAGTTCTCATCCGGCGTGTAGACATCTCCTTCCATCAACAATCGCCGTGAGAGCCGCCCCATGTATCCGATTTCCATAGTGAGCTTGCCGGGCAGTTCGCGGGCGAAACTCGCGTTGATCACCATGGAGTACGGCGTTTTTAGATCGGGTGAGATGCCCAGGAAGGTGCCCGTGATGGCGGCGATAGGAGGCGGGGTAAACGGAAACCCTCCGGCTGCGGGAGGCGGCAGCGCGGGAAACGTTCCGCTGAACCGCGGCGAGGTGCTAAAGCTGTACGAATCCGGAAAATTTGTGGGGTCGGTCAATCCCAAAGATCCGAACTGATCGAAATTCGTGATCAGGTCGTTCCCGAACTGATCGTACTGAATGGCCCCGCCGGCTCGGAATGCGCCGCTCTTGCTGAAAACCTTCCCAAGGAATCCGGATTTGTCGGCCGGTGAATAGGCGATTCCCACTCGCGGAGCGAAGTTCGCGTTGTCCGGTCCCCACCAGCTCGGCTTCCCGTTCACGGGCCCATTCAGGGCATAATGGAGCGTGAAATCGGGCATCTGATTCGCCGGTACGCCCTGCGACTGTAGCCCGTTGCGCTCTGCAAAATATTGGTTAAGCGGAACCGTTGTGTCCACTTGCAACCCGTGCGATTCATAGGGCGGACGGAAATTCTCATACCTCAGTCCCACGTTCAGCGTAAGCGAATGGCCCACGCGCCACGAATCTCCGATATATCCGGCGTAGGTATGCTCGATGAATGAGCGTTGTTGCGGCGTTCCGAGCGGCAATACCTGACCATTCTTGTTGTATTGATAGGTCACAAAGACATCGTTCAGGATCCCTAACAACATTGCCGCCGCATTGGTTACGGAGGTCGGGTTCGCCAGAACTGCGTTGCCCAGATAGGCCGAGACGGAATTGTCGATGTCCTCCCCCAGTCCGATCAGTTCCGTCGCGCCGTAGGCGTACAAGGGAAAAGAGCTGGTAAAGGCGGAGAGATTGTTTTCATTGAATCGGAAATTCAACCCGGCCGTGATCGTGTGTTTGCCTTTGGTCCAGGTGACATCGTCCAGAAAATTATTGAGTGGATTGGTGCGGCCTTTGGGGCGCGCGCCCCAATTCTCAAGCGGCGCAAGCGCCGTAGGCTCGAACTGAAATCCCGTCCCTGTGACGCCCGAAAGCTCCTGCCCCAATCGCGTGAGGCCGTAGGTGAACGTGTTGATAAGCTTGGGCGTGAGAATGGCCGTGTAGCGCGCCGAAATGCCCTTGCTATTGTCCCGTAGAGTGGACGCGGGCGACTGCCCCGGAAACTCGGCGAGGATTTGATCTTGCGTATTGTCCTGAAGCGTGCCGCGAATGCTCAGCGTATGCCGGCCCGCGGAATCGAGCTTGTAATCCAGCTTCGTCACCCACGCCATGTTATTCAGGTGGTCCGGCGCGTTAAACCTGTAGCCGCTGAAGTTTAATCCGCCGTCCTGGCCGAATGCGGGATCGTTGCCCACCGGATATTGATTCAATATTTTTTGATACCCGGCGTTCAGTCCAATTCCCAACGGGTCGATCAGAGGCAACTGCGATGGTGCGATGGTATTCACCGTGCCGTCGGCTAGCTGTACGTTCAGGTAACCCTGTTTGAGAGACTCCGCCGGCACCGCCTGCACTTGCGCCACGCTGCTCGCATCTTTCCGTTGCTCCCAATTAATGAAATAAAACAGGCGATCCTTTTTGATCGGACCTCCGATCGACGCTCCAAATTGATTCCTTACCAACTGTTGCACCGGCACGCCGGCTTGATTGTTGAACCAGGTATTCGCGGATGTCGCGGTATTGCGATTGTATTCGTACAGCGAACCGTGAAGGGAATTAGTCCCGCTCTTGGTGACCAGCACCACTTGCCCACCCGAGGAACGGCCCTCTTCCGGACCTTCTCCGCCTACCGTCACGCGGAATTCCTGCACCGAATCCAAAGGAACCGCCAGTACCCCGTTGAATCCCGAATTGGCGTTATAGTTATTTCCATTCACTCCCTGATAGGTATTCCCGGTCGTCGTGTTCTGAGCTACCAGACCGGCGTTCTGGTTATCGTTTACGTCCACGCCATCCAGAGTGATATTGTTCTGGTCGCGGCGCGCGCCCAAAACTTCCCCATTCGTGGTGACCCCCGGCTGTAGACTGAGCAACTCGACCACGTTTCTGGTCTGAAGCGGGAGCGCCGATACTTGCCGCTCCGAAAAGGCGTTCCCCACGGAGGCGTCCACTGTGTTGATGGTCGATGCATCCGCGGAAACGCTGACGCTTTCCGCCGTCCTTCCAAGGTCCATCCGCAGATCGAGAGTCGTGGGCGTGTTGACCAGCAGATTGATATCGGAACGGGAGAGTGTCGCGAAACCGGGCTTTTCGGCTGTCAGCGCGTACGCTCCCGGCGTGATCTGCAGGAACCGGTATTCGCCGTTCGCATCGCTAACCGTCTGTCGTAACAGGCCGGTTTGCGTGTTGGTCAGTTTCACTATCGCGTCCGCAATCGCGGCGCTCTGCGGATCGGTGATGGTCCCCCTCAACGAAGTGGTGCTTTGCCCCCAACCCAGCGCACAAAAACCTGCCAGCGACACCAAAAGCGACACCCTCATACAGGCTCCTTAAGACTAAAAACTGATGACTGAAAACTGAGGACTTTTCTTGAGCGAGAGACAGGCTCGCCACGCGCGGACCCACATGGACCCGAAGCGAGTGGCCATGGAATGGCCGATGCAAGAATTATCGAGTCGGAAGCCTAATGTGTCAACTATCTTGACGATAGAAACTTTCTATTGGCTGAAGAGAACAAATCAATCCCAGGGCGCGCCTGAAGTGGGCTAAAATTTGTAGTGACCCTCTTCGGCCACGTCGCCGCGCTTCACCGGGGACGTGCCCATGTTCAAGAAATCTCTGCGGCTGCTATTGCTGGTTTGCTGCACCCTTGCCGCCCAGCAGAAACCTTCCTTCACCGTCGGCTGGTCCGTATACGTCGGATGGGATCCCTACTACTACATGAACAAGTCGGGAATCCTGCGCAAGTGGGCGGATAAATACGGAATCAACATCCGCGTTCAGCGCTTCGATTACGCTCCCTCCCTGGACGCGTTTGTGGCCAAGAACATCGATGCCTGCGCCATGACGAACATGGAAGCGCTGGATATGCCCGCCGCGGCGGGTGTCGATACCACAGCCATCATCGTGGGTGATTACTCCAACGGCAACGACGCCGTGATCACGCGGCAAGGCCTGGGCTTGGCCCAGATTCCGGGCAAGCAGGTGTTGCTGGTGGAAAAAACCGTTTCGCAATATCTGTTCGAGCGCGCTATGGCCATTAACGGATTGGGAGACCAGATCAAGCGCGTGAAATATATCAATACTTCCGATTCCGATATCGCCCCCGCCTTTTTGACCGATTCAAGCAAGCCGGTAGTGGTGACCTGGAAACCCATGGTTTCGCAGATCATGAAATCGAAAGACGTAAGGACTGTTTTCAATTCCTCGCAAATCCCCGGCGAGATCTTGGATCTGATGGTGGTGCGAACCGACGTGCTGAATCGTACCGATGGATCGGGGCAAAAATTCGCCAAAGCGCTCGCGGGAGCGTGGTATGAGGTGATGAATCAGATGACGGGAGCAGAGGCGGACAAAGTCCTCACTCAAGTCGCCCAAGCGTCCCAGGATTCCTTAATTTCATACAAAGAACAGCTTTCCACCACCCATATGTTTTATACGCCGAAATCCGGCGTCGAAATGGCGGCGTCGGCGGACTTGAAGAAAACCATGGATCTGGTCCGCCAGTTCTGTTTCTCGCATGGATTGCTGGGTGACAAAACCAAATCGCCGGACGAAGTTGCCATTCAGTTCCCCGACAAGAGCGCATTGGGTAAGCCAGACCGCATCCGGTTCCGTTTCAGTCTCGACTACATGCAAATGGCGGCCGCCGGCCGGTTGTAAAGGCCAGCTATGAGAGCAGAGCCATGAGCTTCCTGCGCATTCATGCTCAGCCCGGCCGGAGGGTCTCCTGGATCCTTTCCTGGCTTCTGTTTGCCTCCGGAATTACGGCCTATTTCTATGTCGCTATCGAGAGGCACCGCGACAATCCGGACGACCGTGTGATGCCGACCATTGCCCAAATCCTCCAGGGATTTCATGATGCCGCGTTGAAACCGGCGGAGGAGGACGAAGCGCCCGCCGAAGCTCCGCAAACCCTTTGGGCGCGCATTCGCTCCAGCATGCTGTGGAAAGACTCGACCGCCACCGGCCGGCGCTTCCTTATCAGCGTCGCGCTTCTTTTTCCCGCCGTCATGATCGGCCTGCACATGGCCATGTTCCCTTATATCGGCGCCCTGCTTTTGCGGTTCTGTCAATTCTTCGATAAAATCGTCGCCCTGTCGCTGCTGCCGATTATTTTCATCGCCTTTGGAATCGATGAATTGTCGAAAATCATGCTGATCGTCATCGGCGTAGCGCCGACGATCATCTTAGACACATTCAATCTTAGTAAGAGCGTTCCGCGTGAGATCATTGTAAAGGCTTTCACGTTGGGAGCGGGCGATTTCGGCATCGCTTATCGTGTGGTTTTCAAACAAATCTTTCCGCGCGTCCTCAACAGCATCCGTTTGAATTTGAAAGCCGTCATGTTGTTTCTATTCGCGGGAGAAATGATCGCTTCCACTGACGGATTGGCGTACCGGATCGCCTTACTGCGGCGGCACATGGGAATGGATACCATAATTCCCTATGTCCTGTGGGTCGCTCTGCTGCTGTTTCTCGTCGATTTAGGCATGAACGTGCTAAACCGCAAGCTGCATCCCTGGTTCCAGGACAAGTGAACAGTGACAAGTGAACAGTGACAAGTGAACATTCGGATTCAGAACGTCTCGGTCGAGTATCAGCGGCCGATCCTCGATAACATCGATTTGGAGATCGAAGAGGGCGAATTTGTTTCCGTCGTCGGCCAGACGGGCTGCGGCAAATCGACGCTGCTCCGGTTGATCCTCGGGGAAGAGCGGCCGGCGCGGGGAAGAGTTTTGGTCAACGGAAAAGAACGCAGCCAGCCCGATCCGACGTGCGGCTACGTGCCGCAGAAGTATTCATTGTTTCCCGATAGGACCGTGCTGGGAAATGTGATGTTCGGTCTGAAGTCCGGTGAGGGACGCGAAAAGGCCCTGGCGTTTCTGCGCCGAACAGGATTGCAGGATTCGGACGCAACCAAATATCCTCATCAGTTATCGGGAGGAATGCAGCAGCGCGTGGCTATTGCCCAGGCGCTGATCCTGAATCCTCCGGTCCTGCTGATGGATGAAGCGTTCAGCGCGCTCGATCCAGGAACCCGGGCGGGTATGCAGCGTCTTATCAAAGAATTGTGGCGCGAAAGCGGTACGACGATCGTTTTCGTCACGCACAATACACGCGAGGCGGTGTGCCTGGGATTGCGCGTGATCGCGCTGGCAAAGGACCACTCGGGCGAGCGCGGCTCGTCGGTGGCGCTGGACATCCCGGCGCCGCATCTGGATTTCGATTCCGCGGAAGAAGAACTGCGTACGGTCATCCATGGTGTAGAATCGGCTACGGTCCATTCCCAACGAGCTCATGTCCTTTTATAAAACTCACGCTCCGAATCATCGCGAGCATAATCGTCCTCTGCCCGATTTTGCCCATCTGGAAGGCATGCGGGCGTTGCGGGAAGAAAACGAAATTCCGCTCAAACAATGGCAGGAGGAGGTGCGCCGGGGAAAGGAATTCGGTCTCGAATGCGTCGATTCCATCCAAGACAAAAGCGAGATGAGTTGTTTCCAACGCGGCGAACTGCCGCATTGGTCCGGCATCAATACCTTTTTGAAGGCTCATTATCTGGAAGACGTGCGCCAAGTGGGGCAGTATGATGTCGCCTTCATGGGCGTGCCTTTCGATATCGGCACGACTTATCGCGCCGGGACACGTTTCGGACCGCAAGGAATCCGGCGAATCTCTTCGCTCTATACGACGTATAACTTCGAGCTGGGCGTAGATCTACGCGAGACGCTCAAGATGTGCGACATCGGCGACGTGTTCTGCCCGGCCAATATCACCAAGAGCCACGATCAAATCACAAAAGGCGTGGCGCACGTTCTTTCCCAAGGAACGTTGCCCATGATTATGGGCGGCGACCATTCCATCGGCTATCCCTGCGTGCGCGGCGTCGCGCAATGCGTGGAGGGAAAAGTCGGGATCGTGCACCTGGACCGGCACATCGACACTCAGGAAAAGGACATGGACGAGATCATGCACACTTGTCCGTGGTTTCATGCGACCAATATTCCGAATTGTCCGCCTACGAATCTGGTGCAGGTGGGTATCGGTGGATGGCAAGTTCCGCGGCCGGGCGTGAAGAAAGGACGCGAGCGCGGATCCACCGTGCTGACCATTCAGGACATTGAAAGCATCGGAATCGAGAAGACTGTAGAAATCGCGCTGGAAGTGGCATGGAAGGGCGCCTCCGCAGTGTATCTTTCGTTCGACGTGGATTCGGTGGACGCGGGATTTGTCCCCGGTACGGGCTGGCCGGAACCGGGAGGCTTTCTCCCGCGTGAAGCGCTCGCGATTCTGAAGGGCGTGGCAAAAGAAGGCATCGTGGCGATGGAAGCGGTGGAAGTTTCGCCTGCCTACGATATTTCCGACATTACGGCTCTGATGGCGGTGCGGGCGATGGTGGATGTGCTTGCCACAATGGTCAAACATGGCCGCATTGGCGGAAAACTTTGACGGCGGGCTGCGCGCGGCGTGCGCGAAAGCGTTGGGATTTGAGCCGGAGCTGAGATGGACCTCGCAGAGCGAGGTTTGGGTGGATTGCGGAGCCGAAACGCTTGTCATTCCCACGGCGCTCGAGATGAGCCTGTGGGAAAGAGAAGCGATGGGGCAGCGGATCGCCGAGGCGCGGCGCGCGGGAAAACTCGTCTTTCACGACGATGTGGATGTGGGGCATCCGCTGGTGGTGGAGGCGCTCGCGCATCAGGTAGCGCGCGCCTTGGGAGATCTCGCGCCGCAAAAGTGCGGATTGATTCTGGCGGCGAGCGGGCAAGGCGATCCTGCCAGCCGCGCGCAGAGCTATCGGCTCATGCGCCTGCTGTGGGAACATCTGGGTTTTGCGCGGGCCGAGGTAGGATTCGTGCGGCATGTGCAGCCGTTTCTGGCGCACGTGCTGGAGCGATGCGCCACAGAGGCCATGCCCTGGGCAGTGGTGTTTCAGAGCCAGTGGGAGGCGGAGCACGCCGAATATGCGCGGGTGATGGTCCAGAACGTTCGCGGACGCTTCTGTTTTGCCGAGCCCCCCGGCGCGCATCCGCTAATGACGGCATGGGTCGCGCAGAGAATCGCGCGGTTATGGCAAGAAAAGCGCGCCCGCTCAGCGGCACGGGAGCCGTCGGCAAGGGCCGCGCTGGAGGCGAAGCGATGGATTCGCACCTTCGGCGCGGGATTAATCGCGCGATCGACGGATCGGGAATCACTCGCGGAGGCGCTGGTTAAAATTTTGCCCTCAAGAAAGTTTGAGCGAGTTCTCGTGAAAGTCACATGGCACGGCTATGCGACCGGGACATACACGGATGCGGCCGCGTTGGATTTGCTGCTGAGCGCGCTGCCGGCGCCGGCGGTGGTGATTGAAGGGCACACCAGTAGCCGGAATTTGGGCGGCGCCGAATTCGATTGGGAATCCGAAGCCAAGGAGAATCGCGCTTGGATCCGGCAGCAGGAAGCCGAATACTTCCGGCGCACAGGCATTCATGACGTTTTGGCGCGGCGGAAAGCGGAATATGTCAATGTGACCGAGGAATTCTGGAACGAAGACGCGGCCGGAGACCCTGCGCGGTTCGTCCCTTCGAAACTGCTTGATTTTCGCGGCTGTCCGATGATCAGTTTCGCAAAGTTCAAAGGCCCGACGCGACTGGGAATTTCGAATATGTTCGGTTTGATTCCGCTTCCGTTGCGCAGCGCCTGGCACGGTCCGAACATCACGTGGTTCGCGCGCGCTTGCTGCGGCGTCGCGAAGACGTACGGAACGCATTTCGAATTGTGCGGCGTGGTGGAGGGTCTTTATTCCGCGGTGCGCTGGAACCGGCGAGGACTTTACCGGAGCCGGTGGGGAAACTACGACTTGATTCGCGACGCGGGTTATATCACGGCTAGCCGCGGGTTGGTAGCGGCGGACATTCTGGCTGCAAGGCTGCAAGGACAGGATGTCGCCAGAAGCGCCTTTTTCGATGTGGTACGCGAGGAACTGGGATGGGAGGAAGAGGCTGCGGGAGGGAGTTTGCCGGACGAAGCGAGAATGGCGTTTGTATGAGCCAGCCGATGGCGATCCGCTACGAAAGTTCGTCTGTGACCGCTCGGTTGGAGGGCGGACTTTAGTCCGCGCGGGACTTTAGTCCCGCTGTGGGGGAGCGAGGCTAAAGCCTCGCGCGGGCTGAAGCTTGCCCTCCACGCGTCTTCATCCCCTTGGTGGCCCGCGTTGAGGACGCGTTTGGTGGAGCAGGCTTTTAGCCTGCACCTGGGCTTGAGCCCGAGTCCGGACGGAGGCTGAAGCCTCCGTTGCAGGCTAAGGCCTCCGTTGCAGGCTAAAGCCTGGTCCACGATCGTCTTCATCACGGCCATGTGCCCGACTGCTACCTGGCCGGGTTTGCCGTTCGTACGGAGATTGTGAAATCGGGCAAAGCCACAGTCTCGGGTCTGTTTCGAATGGCTTGGAGCGCGTCGTTCAACTCGATCACGTGCGCGCGCGTGAGCTCCAGGGCGTGTTCCTCGGGTTGATACGTTGTGCCTCTGGCGTAATCCACATAGGGAGTACGCGATTGTTCGACGTGCGTCCCCAGAACGTGCGCCACGGGACGCTGGCGGATGAAATCGACCAGCCGCTGAGCGCTGGCCGCATAGGTGGGTACGTCCGCTTCACTGGTGTAAAGGCGCCCTGGATAAAGGCTGTCTCCGGTCAAGAGATTCCCGGTACGCCGGTCGTACAGCGCGATGCTGGCGGCCTGGTGTCCCGGAATCGGGATGACATCTATAATGCGTCCGCCAAGGTCGATCTGGCCGAGGCCATCTGGCCAGTTGGGGATGCCCGCGGCTTTCTGCACCTCCTCGGGCGTGGCCGCGACGAATTGCACGTACGTGAGAGCCTGGAACTGCTTGTCGCCGGCGGTGTGGTCGCCATGCCCGTGTGAGTGAATCACGATCAGAGAAACCGCCGCATGATTCTTCTTCTTCGCCCATTTCCCGAGGAGGCCCATCACGAACGGCGCGGTTTGTACTTCTCCCGCTCCCGTGTCTTCGAGCAGCGCCTCCCGCTCTCCGAAAATCAGATACAGGAAAGGCTTTTCGAAGTGGATGCAGCCGGATTCGCGAAGAATATAGAAATCGTCGTTGTATTCGTGCACCTGCCAATCCGGCACGCTCACGCAGTTGGGTCCTCCGCTGATCCAAGCCGCGGGAAGCGTGCCGGGTTCTAGGCCGCCGGATGGGTCTGCCGCCCAAGCCACGGCCATGCCGAGTAGGACAAGCTTAAGCGCACAGCGCCCGGCGCGGGACCGTGCGCTCACCCGAATCCCTGACTCCCCGCCGCGCCGGGCTGCGTTGTGCGCTGAGTCAGGGGAAAGCTTGCCCCACATCAGAAGGTCAACCGCAGCGCCATCTGCAATACGCGAGGCGCGCTTGCCGTGTTCGTCGAAGTGATCTCGCCGAACGTCGCCGATCCGTAAGCGGCATAGGCTCCCGCCGTGGTCAGGCCCGGTTGCTGAGTGATGCTCAGGTTCGAGCTCGTAGGGTTCGCGAAATTTTCGCGGTTGAAAATGTTGTAGAATTCCGTGCGAAATTGAAGGCGCATGCTCTCTTTGGGAAGCCTGAAATACTTGCCAACTGACGCGTCGAGATTCCAGAAGTCCGGACCACGAAGAATGCCGCGCCCGCCCACCGCGCCCGAAGGCGCGGGTACGAAATCGTTTCCGGCGTTGGTGTTGCTAAAGAGGCTCGGAATCCCGAGCTGATCGAAGGTCAAGCCGTTGGATGGGACCGACCCGACGCCGGGGGCGAGAACGCAGAGAGACGAAATATCGTAGTTGGTGTTGTACATGCCGGACGCCGAGCAGCTTAACGGGTTCCCAGTGTGGAACGTATAGAGGCCCGTCACCTGCCATCCGCCGATGATCTCGTCAAGCCAGCCGGGCGCTTTTCCGGCGAACGGTTTGCCCCTGCCCACCGGAAGCTCTACTACGAAATCCGCCGTAACCTGATGGCGCGCGTCGTAGTCGGCCGGGCCAAGGCCGCAGTTGGGGCAGAACGCATTCTGCAGCTCCGTGATTCCGCTGCTGAAGCCTGAGATATTGCTGGTGCTGCCGGTGGTGCTAAGACCTTCGGCGCCGGAGCCATTATCGATGGCGTGCGACAGGGTGTAGTTGAAATCGTAGCCCCAACCGTTGGTCACCCTCCGTCGCAGGGAAACCGTGAGGGCGTTATAGGCGGACGCACCGGCATTAGTGTAGGTTTGTACGCCCGAATTCTGCGTCGGGAAAAAGGTATTGCAGCCAGTAATCACGATGCAGGTGTTGTTTCGGCGGATGCGATCCATATCGTTCAATGTGTCTGTCCAGCTTCCCGCGTACTCATCGGACCAGTCATAGAACAGGTTGGCGGAAGCGCTGCCAGGTATATCAAGGTTGGCGGCGCCCGGGAGCATGTTTTGATAGAACGGCTGGAGCGGAACCAGGTTTGGGTTGGCTTTTACCTGCGCCGGCGTGAGGCCGGAATTATAGAGGTTCGACATTACCGCGCTGGCTTGCGCCCAGGATTGACCCGACTTTGGATCCACGAAGTTTTCCAGCGGCTGGCCGAAGTCCTGCTCCACCAGCGCTCGATGCGCCAATCGTCCCGCGTAGCCGACTTCGATCGTCATGCCTTTGCCAATCGGGCGCGCATAATGGGCGTTAAGGACCTCTTCGTAAGGCGCTTTCAAATCGCCGGAGACGGCCGTAAAAGTGGTAAACCCGCCGGTGATGAGCGGAGGGGTATAGGGAAACATGCCGCCGCTGGCGGGAGATAGCGCCGGATAGGCGCTGGCGTTGTACCGCAGGCTAGTGGTGTAGTTGGTGTTCACCGGTTGCGCCACCGAAGTCGCCAACCCAGGCGAGCCGCCGTTGGCGAAAGCTGCGGCCATGCCGTTGCCGTAATTGTCGTAAACGATGCCCGCGCCCGCGCGGAACACGCTGCCCTTGCCCATGATCTTCTCGATCCAGGAATCTCCCTTGGGCGAGTACGCCATCCCTAAGCGCGGCGCCCAATCCTTGTAGTCGGTGGGATAGAATCCCGGACCGTGATTCAGCGGGCCTCCGACTTGATAAGTAATATAGGAAGTCGGCAGCTCGTCGTTGGGAATGCCGTACATCGCCGCGCCCGCGCGCTGAGCGAAATATTCGTTGATGGAAGTCTGCGGAATGACTTCCACTCCATTCGCTTCATAAGGCACGCCGTAAATCGAATAGCGCAGACCGGCCGTGATGGTGAAGTTGGGTTTGACCTTCCACGTGTCCTGAATGTATTCCTCCGGCGAATTCGAAATGTATTTGCGCGTAATCGGTTGGCCGAACGGGATGGCTTGGCCGTTAATGCCGTAGTTATACGTCGCGCTGGCTTGGTTCAGCATGCCGAAAATCGCGCCGAATGCGTTGGACACGTTAGTGGTGGAAGATAGCGCCGCGCCTGGAATCGATTGCTGAATGTAGGCCAGGGCGGGCGTGGTAATATCGTTGCCCAAGCCTAGCAGCGTATTTTTGCTGAAGCTATAGCTAGGGACGTTCGCGCCCGAGGTCGTAAGATTCGTCGCCTGCCGGAAATTCATGCCGGCCTGGACGGTGTGCCGGCCTTTGATCCACGTGAAATCGTCGGTATAGTTGGGTGTGGGCGCAATGCGCGTGCTGGGACGAACCGTGGGAGAAAGCGTTGTGAACCCAAAGCTCGGCACGATGGCCTCAGTGCCTGTCATCGAGTTACCGAGGCGTGTATAGCCGTAGTTGAAGGTATTCACCATTGTGGGTTTAATGACATAGGTGTAACGCACGGCAATTCCGCGAGAGTTATCGAGTAGCACTTGCGTCGGCGCCTGGCCGGGGAATTCAGCGAGCCCAGTGGTGGGAACCTGAGAAGCGCCATTCAGAGTTCCACGCACCGAGATCGTGTGCTTGCCGGCGTTATCGATGTTGTAGTCCATCTTGCCGACCTCGGCGTGATTGTTCAGAGGTTGCGAAGCGTTAAACAGCAGATCGTTGAAATTCAGGCCTTTGTCGGAAGCCGCCAAAGGGTCGTTTCCTGATGGATACTGCTTCATCAGGTTCAATATGTACGAATTCTCGCCGATCCCCAGCGGATCGATGGCCTGCACCGCCTGAGGGCTTAGCTGAACCGTCTGCCCGCTCTTCAGAAGAACCTCGACAATGCCTTGTTGGAAGGTGTTGCTGGGAACGGTGTCAGTTTTAGCGGCCTGGCTGCGATCCTTGCGAGCCTCCCAGTTGAAGAAGAAAAACAGCTTGTTCTTGACGATGGGACCGCCCAGCGAAGCGCCGTACTGATTGCGGATCAGCGCGGGGCGCGGCACGCCGGCCCGGTTGCTGAACCAGTCGTTGGCTTCGAAATCCGTGTTGCGGTTGTATTCGTACACCGATCCGTGAAACTGATTGGAGCCGCTCTTGGTCACGATGCCCACTTGTCCGCCGGCTGTGTGTCCCATATCCGCCCCCTCGCCCGCGATCGTCGTGCGGAATTCCTGGACCGAATCGAGCGGAATCGGGAGCACCGCGTTGAAGCCGTTGTTCGCCGTGGTGCCGCGGTTATCGTTTACGTCGACCCCGTCGAGAGTCACGTTGTTCTGGTCCGGCCGCGCGCCCAGCACCTGTCCCGTCGCGCTGACCCCAGGCTCCACGCTCAGCAACGCGACCACATTGCGAGTCTGCAACGGGAGTTGCTCAATCTGGGTCTCGTTGAAAGGATTTCCGACGGTCGCGTTTTCCGTGTTGAGTTGGGTCGCCTCCGCCGTCACGTTCACCGTCTCGGAGGTCTGGCCGACGTCCAATTGAAGATCGAGCGTCGCGGGCACATCCACTTGCAGCACCTGAGTCGTAGCCTTAGTCTTGAACCCCGGCTTTTGCGCCTCCACTTTATAGGGACCGGGCAGAACCTGGAGAATTCTGTAGGTGCCTGTGTCATCCGTAACCTCTCTACGCGAGGCGGATGTGTCGGTGTTGGTGATCGTCACGATCGCCGCAGGTATCGCAGCGCCTTGAGGGTCGGTTACCACGCCTTGCAGCGAACTGGTCTGCGTCTGGGCGAGGGCGACGCCTCCAAAAAATGAAAATACGACGACTAGCCGGGTCATCCCACAAATCTCCTGATTCTTATTCTTGTTGGAAAGTATGTTGGGCGAAAACGAGATCGCCGCCTCTCAATTCAAGGAGAGACAAACGGGTCCCACTTGGGACCCCGCAGACGTGGTATGACTCAGTTTAGAGCAAGCGGCGAGCCGAATCAAATCGAAATATCCTATTGAAGCGATAACGCCACTATGTCTCAAAAATTAGGGAAAGCTCCAGTGACCGCTCAGTTGAAGACGCTTTGGAGGGTGGACTTTAGTCCGCGCTGGACTTCAGTCCCGCTGGCCGGAGCGAGGCTAAAGCCTCGCGCGGGCTGAAGCCCGCCCCCCAGGCGGACGTTGCGGGACTTACTGAGCCGCGCGCGTCAGCAAGCGGTTTTGGACACTGACTAAGCCACGAGGTCGTGCAAAACGTTTCCCGCGACGTCGGTCAGCCGGAAATCGCGGCCGCTATAGCGATAGGTCAGTTTCTTGTGATCGATCCCTAATAGGTATAAAACTGTGGCGTGAATATCGTGAACGTGCACCGGTTTTTCGACGGCCTTGAAGCCGAACTCGTCGGTGGCGCCGTAGATGGTCCCGCCCTTGACGGCGCCGCCCGCCAGCCACATGGTGAATCCGAACGGATTATGGTCGCGCCCGCGCTTCACGCCACCGTTTCCGCCGCCGCCAACTTCGCGCACGGGCGTCCTGCCAAATTCCGAGCCGCAAACTACCAACGTGTCTTTCCACAACCCGCGGGTTTTCAAATCCTTGATCACCGCCGCGAAGGCCTGATCGGAATTCTTCGCATTGGTTTTATGCGCAAAAATATCCGCGTGCGCGTCCCAAGGGTCGCCCTTGGAGTAATACACCTGCACGATTCGCACGCCCTTTTCGACCAACCGCACGGCCGTAAGCGCGCCACGAGCCACCGGGCCTTCGCCATAGAGGTCGAGCGTGGCTTGGGACTCCTTGCGAACGTCGAATACTTCCGGCGCCTCCGTCTGCATGCGGTACGCGGTTTCCATCGACTTGATGACCGCCTCCACTTGCGCGTCCGAGCCGCTTTCCTCTGTCCGGATATTCTCGAGTCTTTGAAGCAGATCCAGCTCGCGGCGCTGCTCCGTCAGGCTGAATTTGGGATTATTGACGTAACTTACCAACTTCTTCGGATCAAACCCCTTCTCGACGACAATTTTCTTCGGCTTCTCCTTGCCGTCTTTGTCTTTCTCCATCGTCCCGGCGTTCGCGGGCATTTCATCGGTCGCGTCGTCGCCATCCGCTTGCGCGTTCTGCACCCGGTTCGAGATGTAGGTGCCCTGATGCACCGCCGGCAGGAATCCGTTGCTCCATAGGGGAGGGCCGACGGTAGTGGGAATATCGGGGCACAACACGACGAACCCGGGAAGATTCTGATTCTCGGTTCCCAGCCCGTAGGTGATCCATGCGCCCATGGAAGGTCGGCCGGCCTGGTTCGCGCCTGTGTTGAGCATCAGACAAGAGGGCTCATGATTCGGAATCTCGGTGTAAACCGAGCGAATCCAGCAAATGTCATCGGCCACTTCGCCCAAGTGCGGCCAGAGCTCGCTGACGTCCATGCCGCACTGCCCATACTTCTTGAACTTGAAAGGCGACTTCATCAATTCGCCGGTGCGGCGCTCGGTTTTGATGTCACCGCCGGGAAGCGGCTGGCCATCGTACTTTTCGAGCGCCGGCTTGGGGTCGAAGCAGTCAATCGTGGAGCAGCCTCCGTTCATGAACAGGAAAATGACGCGTTTCACTCGCTGAGGATAATCGAGCTTGCTGGTGAGAATGCCGCCATCGGCGGTAGAGACTCCCGCGCGCGCCAGCGACTGACCTAGCATCCCCATGAACGCCATCATTCCGAAGCCGTTTCCGACCCGGCACAAGGCCTCCCGGCGACTCAAAGGATTTGCGGATTTATGTTCGTACATATGTCCCTTAATTGACAAAGAAGAACTCCGTGGAACTCAACAGGATCTTGGCGTAGCGTCCCCAAGCCGTCGGTTCGTATTTGATCTCCGGCGCAGCCGCGGGGCCATTGCCCCTTCGGCCGCCCATGCCGGGCACTCCTCCAAACATTCCCATGCCCATGCCGGCCCCCGCTCCAGGATTGTCCGCCTCGGCATTCTCTTGGGTGGCGTTTTCCTGAGCGGCGTTCTCTTGAGCGGCCGCTGCGCCTCCTGTTGCGCCGCCGCCGGCGGCATCCGGCGCTACAAACGTCTCGGGAGCCGCGCCCGTTCCACCCTCGGCTGCCGGTTCGGTGGCAGGCGCGGGAGCAGCCTCAACCTTGCTAATCACTGTTGCGTCGGGCTTGGCGTTTGTTGGATCGGGCTTCGCCGGGGTCGCGTCGGGCTTGGCCCCGGTTGCGTCGGGCTTCGCCCCGCCTTCCGAATTCGGAGGCGCGCCCTTCCCACCGCCTGAATTACCGCCTCCGCCGCCACGCCGTCCTCGGCCTGCTCCCGCGGCTGGCTCGGGCGGTTTGTTCTTGTTCTCTTCGTACTCCTTCAGCGGTTCCGCGTGCAGATAGTCTAAACCGAGCTTGATTTCTTGGTCGCTCGGCTCCCGCGCATAAACCAGTTGATAGATCTTCCGGATCCGCGCGCGGTTATCGGGCTCCGCGGCCACCCGCTTGACGAGATCCTCGGATTCAATCTGCATGAAGTCGCTGTTCATGAGGAACAAGCGCTGCAACGGGACCGTCGTCGTGAACCGCTTTTCCGCGCTGATATTCGGCGGCGGGAAATCGAAGGTTTGAAGATACGTGTCCAGCTTATAGCGGCTTACCTTCCCATAGACCGTCCGCCGCTTGTTCGCGGGATTGAGATCTTCGGACGGCCCGCCCACGGCGTCATCGAGATCTCCGGATACGCTCAACACCGCATCGCGCAACTCTTCGGCATCCATGCGCCTCCGATTGAAACGCCAGTAGAGGCGGTCGCCTGAGTCCTTGGCAAAATCCGCTTCGTCATTCTGCGTGGAAAGTTGATACACCGAGCTCAGCATGATCTCCCGAGTCAATTTCTTAATGGACATTCCGTTCTTGACGAAAGTGCTCGCCAGATACTCCAGCAATTCGGGATTCGTCGGCCGTTCTCCCATCTGCCCGAAGTTGCTCGGCGTATCCACGATTCCAGTGTCGAAATGGCCCTTCCAGATCCGATTGACGATCACGCGCATCGCGATCGGTTGCTGCAGGATATCGTCGGCAAGCTCCATCCGGCCGCTTCCCTGCGCGAACGGCTTCGGATCGGCCTCCGCGAACACGCTCAGGAAGTGCCGCGGCACGTCTGCCCCCAGATTCTCCGGATTGCCGCGGAGCGCGAGCTGGATATTCACCGGCGTCTCGGAATCCTTCACGCCGTGAAGAAAGGGATAATGCGGATCGAGCTTCTTGCGCGCCGCGTCCACGTCGTCCTGCATCGTCTTCAGCCGCGTCTGGTCTGCGGGTCCCAACCGGGTCTGCAAACCCCACCCACGGAACATCAAGACTCCCGGATTTCCTTGTCTTCCTCCGGCCGCCATCATCGCGTTGGGGTCGTCGGAATCCTTCAGCTCGCGCTGGAAGATCTCGGTGTAGAAATTGTTTTGCTGTTCAGGAAGGCTGAGCAAGCGCAGCCACGAGCCCGGATTGAAATCCTTGTTCGAAACGAAATTGCTCGGTTTGTCCGTGCGCTTCTTGGGCTTGGTACCGTCGATGTCCTTATCGGCGATGACCTTGTTCTGCGCGTCGATATCCGCCTTCGCCAGCATCGCCTCCACGGCTTCCTGCTGGAGTTGATCCGCCAGCTTCTTCGCTTGTTCGGGAGTCCCGCCCTTCTTGATCATGGCCTGCCAAGCTTCTTTGTTCTTGTACTTGTCCGTCGGCTTGGCCATGTACTTGACCCAGCGGTCCAGCAGCTCGTAGTCGAGCTTGCGCTGCTCTACGACTTGCGCCATCTCACGCTTCTGCCTCGCGCCGGTTACGTCATAAACGCCTTGCAGGTAATTCGAAATCTGATAAGCCAGCGAGCGCGAAAGCTCATTTGTGAGATCCTGCTGCTCTTCTTGCAGAATCTTCTGCTTCATATCGAGCTCGTCTTCGAGCTTCGTGTACTCTTCCACCACTTTCTTCGGCGCGAGCGGATACTCTTCGTAAATCGTATTGAAGAATACGCCGGCCAGCGCATAGTAGTCGGTTTGCGGAATAGGATCGTACTTATGGTCGTGGCAGCGCGCGCAAGCCACGGTTAATCCCAGAAAGCCTCGCGTGACCGCGTCCACTCGATCGTGGCGCTCGTCGGCGCGCGTGACTTCATTCGAGCCGTTGTCGTAATACCACGGCCCCAGACCCAGAAATCCGGTGGCCGGCAGCATCTTATAGCGCGCGTTTTCGGGCATCAGGTCACCCGCAAGCTGCGCCTTCACGAATTGGTCGTAGGGCAGATCGTCGTTAAAAGCTTGAATCACCCAATCTCGATACGCATAGGCATTAGGATACGGGCGATAACCCTTGGGATTCGGATTCAGGCTTCGGTAGTCGTCTTCTCCGTAGCGTGCTACGTCCAGCCAGACGCGGCCCCAGCGCTCGCCATAGTGCGGCGAAGCGAGCAACCGATCGACAACTTTGGCAAAAGCTTCCGGTGAATTGTCTTTCTCGAACGCCGCCACTTCTTCGGGCGTTGGCGGCAGGCCCGTCAGATCCAGGGTCGCGCGGCGGATCAGGTCGTGCTTACTCACCGGCGCAACGGGCTTCAGACCCTGCTTTTCCAGATTCGCGAGGACGAACTTATCGATATTTGTCTTCGCCCATTTCGCATCCTTCACCTGTGGGACCGGAGGAGTCGAGACCGGGAGCATCGACCAAAACTTCTTGCGCTCCGGCGAGATTGTGTATTTCCCGGAAGCCGAGTTTGGCACTATAACCGCCACGGTCTTCGGCCACACCGCTCCGGCCTTAACCCAAGCCGTTAAATCCGCTATTTGTGTGTCCTTTAGCTTGCCGCCAAAGGGCATCTGCAAGCCCGGATCGGTCTGTCGGACGGCCGTAATCAGCAAGCTCTTATCCGGGTCGCCTGGCGTGATGGCCGGACCTCGCGACCCTCCCTTGAGCATCGCTTCCGCGCTGTCCAGCCGGAGACCGCCAAGCTGGGAATCCGTATGGCAGGAGTAACAGTTGTCGGCCAGGATCGGCCGGATCTTGGTCTCAAAGAAATCCGGAGAGGCGGCGTCAGGGGATTGAGCGAACAAAACTCCCGCGCTAACGCCCAAAAAAAGAAAATGTGCTCGCATCTGGACCCTTCACCTCAGCGCAAAAGCGCCCGGCGCCGGACAGCCAAAAGCCACTGACTCCCGCCGCGCCGGGCTACATTGTGAGCTGAGTCAGAAGAGAGATTTTGATAGTCCCCGAGACGAGAGGGGCAGCGACTTAAGGCACGATCAGGGGCCTGTGCTTGGTGAGGACGGGGCGATTTCTTGCGACGGGGAAGTGGAAACCGCTTCCCCACTTATACTCCATCGCCTTTCGGCAAGTCAAGTGCACTGCGGCGTCTCCTGTATCCCCAGACGGCTGTCCCGAAAATCGCATCATCGTCCCTCGTTGCGGCCCGAAGGGCCGTGGCGGGCAAGGTAGGACGAGCTTCAGCTTGTCCAGAGCGGAAGGACAAGGACAAGCTAAAGCTTGTCCCTGGAGTTGTGTGCCGAGCATGTTCGGCAGTTTGGAAGTGAAAGTCTTCTACCCAACCTGATGGAGGTGAAGGGTTAGCGAAACGCAAGGGCGTTCTGGCGACAGAGGGTCTGAAAGAAGCGTGGAGCAAACGTGCGAGCC
>DATDGT010000327.1:0-4403 GCA_036521975.1 Bryobacteraceae bacterium | reverse complement strand
ACCACCAAGTCCAACGACAATGAAGCACGCCCACAAGGTGCCGCTAGCAATTTGGCCTTTGCTGCTCAGCGGGGCAGTGAAGGCGGATTATGAAATAGTAACGACAACTCTATAACAGTTATTTTTGCGGCCGGACTTAGGTTCCAGTTCAAGAGCACGTCGAAAGCTCTTTTCCGACTGTTCCCATTGCCCGTCGCGGGCCTGAACCATGCCTTGAGCAGCGTGCGCTTCGGCCAACAAAGGGTCCAACTCTATCGCCTTCGCCACATCCGAGTGCATCCTCTGCATCTCTTCGTCGCGGCTCAGAACGGCCCAAGGGTTCAGCCGGTCTTCGCCGGTACGAAATGCGTAAGCCGCCGCGAGGGCTGCATAGGCGGGGGCGAACGAAGGATCCTTGGCAATCGCCTGTTCGTAGAAGCCGACGCTCTGATTCCTGCCCCTAGCAACGTCAGAAGCAATTTCAAGAGAGCGCGCGCGAAGGTAGAGATCGTAGGCCTCCGTGCTAGTCTCGTAGCGCCGCCTGCCGCGCCCCAGTTTCACGCGCAAACTGTTGACGATGCCTCGGGAGATCTCGTCCTGAATCGCGAACACGTCCGTCATTTCACGGTCGTAGCGGCCCGACCAGATGGGTACGTCGTCGCGCACGCGAACCAACCGGGCATCGATTCGCAACCGCTTGCCATCCCGGAGAACCGAACCCTCCAGGATGTAATCCGCGCCGAGTTCTCTTCCTGCTTCGCGGACGTTTCGGGGTCTGCCCTTGAAGACGAACGACGACGTTTGGGAGCGGACCACGAGCCCATCAATGATTGAAAGATCGCCAATGATCTCGCCCGTGAGCGCGTCGGTGAAATAGTCGCTGTTCGGTTCCTGGCTCAGATTGATCAACGGCAGCACAGCTATGGGGACGGGCACGCTTCGCGAATGAAGGTACCACCATCCTGCTGCCGTCAAAATAACGGCGGCTAATGAAACCCCAGCCACGAGCCAGCGCCGGGCGAGTCGCGGAGGCTGGACGACGGCGGAGGGAACGCTGGTTTCTGGCGCGGCGACGACATGTCGAAGAACTGGAACGTATCCGCCCTTGGGGAGTTCGATAACGACGGGGTCTTTTGAGCCACCGTTCGCGTAATATTCGCCCAAGCGCGCGCGGAGACGGATGGCTTCCGTGCGTACGATGGGATCCCGCTTGGGATCGTGGTCCGTGCTCCGCCCAAAGACTTCGACTGCGAGGACGGATTCCTTTATCTCGTCGTCCCGGCCCTCGATGTGCCGCTCGACCACGAACCGGAGGAAGCGCCCCAGCCGGCTGTTTTTGGCAAATCCAGAACTCGCGAGGACCCGTTCGAGCTCCTGGCGCGCAAGGTCCATGTCGATTCCGGCAGGGGTCACGTTGTTAGTGTACTTCGTGTTTTCAATGCGATGCAAGTGTATTAAACCCCGTTCTTACCCCTGCAAGCTTGTCGCGTGTAGGCGGATCAGCGCAAAGTTGGTGTATACGGGGGGGAACAAAATGAACCCAAAAACAAGCGTGACTGATATGGCCACTCTGTTGGTTGCCGGCAACAGCATTCCCGTACGTACGCAATCACTCTCGCAGACGACCCTTGTCATCGGTTTGCAGAATGTCGTCGACTATATGGACGATATCGCCGATCCACTACAGTTCGCGAAGAACTCCAACCCGACACCAGCGGGCGGGGTCATTGACTTCGGCGTGGCTACACCCCTCGGTGACATCGTGACGGTGAACGGCCAGCCGGCTAAAGGCTTGTACGCGAGCCGAGCCCGAGGAATCCGCACGAGCCTGACCCTCCAACCCGGAAATGCAATCGCGGATGTGACAAGAACGGCGATGCGCGAACTGTATTTCGAGATTTTGACGAGCAGCGGCACTCCCGTCGGGACCATTTTCGGTTTGGGACTTAGCGGCGGGTCTCCGCCTCCTGGCGCGCCTTCCGGAGGGCACGGGAATTGGGCGATTGTAGGCGGGACGGGCGCGTTTCTCGGCGCAATCGGACAGATCTGCGGAACCGGCGCAGCCGGCAGGGCCGCTTCGATGGCGGAAGATCCCAGCCGGCGGCGCATTAATGGTGGAACATCGTTTTCGTTCAACATTTACGTGATCCCCATGTTTCAGCCGCAAATCGCGACCATCTCCTCCGGACCTGCGGTCATGCACGCCGACCACACACCGGTTAGCTCCCACAAGCCTGCCGCTCCGGGGGAGACTCTATCGCTGTTAGCGACAGGCCTGGGTCCAACGGTTCCTGAAGTGGATCTCGGACTTCCATTCCCTTCCAGCCCCGCAGCCAACGTCAATTCTCCGGTTACCGTGACTGTGAACGGTGAGGCTGCCCAAGTCCTGAATGCGGTGGGTTATCCAGGCTCCGTGGGCGCCTACCAGGTCGATTTTCAAGTGCCGTCCAATGCTGCAAAAGGCACAGCCGCACTCCAGTTGACCGCTGCCTGGATTCCGGCCACACCTGTCACCATCACCGTGCACTGAGGCTGGCTGATATGCGGATCACTTTGTTTTTTCTCGTTAGTACTATCGGGTGCGCTCTCGCTCAACCCACGACGGGCTCTTTCGGCCCGGCAGGTCCCATGACCACCGAGAGGATGAGCCACACAGCCACGTTGCTTCCGGACGGCACGGTCCTGGTGGCCGGCGGTTCGGCGATTCTTAGTGGATGGCCGGTCTGGTCCAGCGCGGAGCTGTACGATCCTGCCGCCAAAACCTTCAGTCTTACCGGCAGTATGACGACACCTCGCCAGGGCCACACCGCCACGCTGCTCCCGGACGGCAGGGTGCTGATTGCCGGAGGGCTGTCGGTGGGCGGCGATACCGGTGTGAACTCCGCCCAAGCAAGCGCTGAGCTCTACGATCCATCCACGGGGGCCTTCTCGGCGACGGGCAGCATGAGCACAGCCCGTGCCTGGCACACGGCGACCCTGCTGAATACCGGCCAAGTCCTCATCGTCGGCGGAAATGATGATTACAATGATGGGTATCCCATCGTTCTAGCCAGCGCGGAACTGTATGACCCTTTAACCGGGACCTTCGCTGCTACCGGGAACCTGGGCATCGCCAGGTTCCTACATAAAGCAACCCTGCTCGCCAACGGCCGAGTTCTGATCGACGGCGGCTACGGGAATGCTGATTCTCCTCCTGCCCCGGAGCTGTACGATCCGGCGACAGGCACGTTCAGTCCCGCGGGGAACCCCGCGTTTAAAGACACGTACCCAGCGTCCGCAAGCATACTGCCCAACGGTGACGTTCTGGAAACGCTCGCTTACTCATGTGACTTCGACGACCAGGCTGAAACCTATGATCCTTCGGCGGGAACGTTCAATCCCACGGGCAACATGACAGCGAATCGTGGTTACACTACAGCCACACTGCTCCCGGAAGGAAAAGTCCTGATTGACGGCAGAGACGAGTTTGATTTCGGCGGCAGTTCCGAGATCTACGATCCTGCGACCGGGACCTTCACAGCCACCTGTTGCATGTTTTTAGAGAGCGAGGAGGGGCATACGGCAACCCTGCTCGCCGATGGCACGGTGCTCTTGGCCGGTGGCTGGATCTGCTGCGGGTTCTCGGTTGCCAACGCCGAGATTTATCTGCCTGCGATGCTGATGCCTTCACCGGTCCTGTACTCTCTTCCCGGCGGGACGCAAGGCGCGATTCTGCACGCTGACACGCGACAGGTAGTGTCGGCGGCGAATCCAGCGCGGGCAGGCGAGGCAATCGAGGTTTACGGCGCGGGGCTCGTCGAAGGAAGTATCATCCCGCCTCAGGTAGCCATCAGCGGGCGGCTGGCCCAGGTTCTGTTCTTCGGAGATGCTCCCGAATATCCTGGCCTGAATCAGATCAACGTTCTCGTGCCGAATGGCCTTTCGTCCGGACCTGCAGTCCCCGTGAGGATAAATTACCTGACGCGACCGAGCAACGAAGTCACGATCGCATTGCAATGAGAACACAGGCTCAGGCAAGTCAACGAATCAACGTATCGGGCACTGACGCACCATGCGGCTCAGATCCCCGGCCTTACGGCCGGGGCTGGCCCCGTAAGGGCGGGGTCGAGCCTACGGACGGATTACGGTAAGGAGAAAAAAGATGATGAAAAGCAGAACTTACTTATCGCTTTTGGCGGTGATGACGGGCGGCGTTGCAAGCGCGGCGGATGAAATCGCCGTCTGGAATCAGACGATGATCGCAGCGACGCTCACAGCCCCCGCTACGGCTGCTCCGCTTACCATGCGAGTTGCGGCGATCGTGCACGCGGCTGTCTTTGACGCAGTGAACGGAATCGACCGGAAGTACACGCCAATCTTTGTTCCACCGGCAGCGGCTCCAGGAGCTTCAAAAGCGGCCGCGGCCGTGCAAGCCGCCTACGCCA
>DATDGT010000326.1:0-25937 GCA_036521975.1 Bryobacteraceae bacterium | reverse complement strand
ACCACCAAGTCCAACGACAATGAAGCACGCCCACAAGGTGCCGCTAGCAATTTGGCCTTTGCTGCTCAGCGGGGCAGTGAAGGCGGATTATGAAATAGTAACGACAACTCTATAACAGTTATTTTTGCGGCCGGACTTAGTTCTTCGGGGCGCGGGAGGCGACGGCGCGATGACTTTCCAAGCTGAGCTCACCAACGCGAAACCTCCCGGCGAGATCCGCACCACGGGAAGATTCGGGCCGTGGCAAGCGGAAGACCCTCGCTCCACGCCGGTTTCCGGCAAGTATGACTTCAACCGAGCGGATCTCTCGGTCTTTAAAGGGATCGAAGGAACCTTATCGTCGAAAGGGTCGTTCCAAGGCAAGCTGGAACACATCGATGTCAGCGGGGAAACCGACACTCCGAATTTTGGGCTCAAGATCAGCGGTAACCGCTTCGATCTGAAAGCTCAATTTCAGGCCACGGTGGACGGAACCGATGGAAACACGTATCTACACCCGGTAACGGGCCAATTCGGGCATTCCTCCGTGGAGGCTCAAGGCAAAGTGGAAGGATTGCCGGGCAGCGGCAAGACGGTCGCGCTGGACGCTACAGTGAACAACGGCCGATTGGAGGATATGTTGCGTCTAGCGGTCTCAGGGGAGCCGGCCATGAGCGGAACCGTGAGCTTTCATAGCAATATGGTAATCCCTCCGGCAAAGAAGGATATTGCGGAAAAGCTGCGGATGGATGGCACATTCAACGCCGGCTCAGCGTTATTTTCCAATGCGCAAGCACAGGAGAAGGTCGATGGCCTCAGCAAGCGCGGCCAAGGACACCCCAAGGACCCGGACGAGACAGTCGCTTCCGACTTCAACGGCCAGTTTCACCTGGATGAGGGCATTATCCATTTTCAAAGACTCGGCTTTCGCGTGCCTGGGGTCATTGTGCAGTTGGATGGCACGTACGGACTGGAGACCTCGAAGCTCGATTTTCAGGGCACGGCTCGCCTGGAAGCCAAGCTCTCACAAACCACAACCGGGTTCAAATCGTTCCTCCTGAGAGCAGCCGATCCGTTTTTCAATAAGGGCTCCAGTCACGCTGTGATCCCTATCAAGATCGGCGGAACGGCCAAGTCTCCCTCCTTTGGGCTCGACCTGAAGGGCGCCAAGAAATAAGTCAAGGCCGGGTTTTCGACAACAAAAACGGACGCGACCTGGCGCTGCTGACGTATACACGGTCTCCGTATATACTCGTAGTTGACGGAAGAGATCGAAGGGTTCGATTGGGACCCCGCAAACGTCGCCCATATCTTGCGTCACGCAGTGACGCCCTTCGAGGTCGAAGAAGTGGTGAACCGCCCGCACATCGCGATTGCCGCAAGGACCGTGAATGGCGAGGAGCGATGGAAGCTTTTCGGCAAGACGGAATCCGGCCGCTATCTGGTTGTGGTATTCACGATTCGGCGGAAGCGGTTCCGTGCGGTCACTGTCTACCAGATGAACGCTACTGAGAGAAGAAAGTATGCCGCGCAAATCGACTAAGGTTTCGAAGTTTAACTCCGAGGCAGACGAGGCCGACTGGTACACAACTCCGGAGGGCCGCAGGCAGACACAGCGTGAGTTCGCTCGGGCGCTGCGAGCTGGGACGTTGGGCCGGTCCGCCGGACTTAGAGTCGCGAGAACCGATCCAACACTTCTTCGACAGCTCATGGAACGAGCGAAGGAGAGTGCTACCCGTGCGATTTCAATCCGCGTTCCGATCGCGGATCTCGAGCGGGCAAAGCAGATCGCGGAGAAGACCGGCGTCGGCTATCAGACAGTTCTCAAACAGGCTATTCGCGCGGGATTGCGAAAAGCCGGTTGAAAGAATTTTGCTACAACGTTCCCGAAGCGCAGAATGTGGTAACTTTAGCGATGCTGGCTGTGGCTCACTATCGGCAGCGGGAGTGTCCCTTCGAATGCTCCCATCGAAAGGAGGGTGTTTTTTTGAAGAAAGCGATATTCACAACAGCGGTTGCGCTGGGCGCGGCGGCGTTCATGTTGGTGGCGCAAGACGCCTCGAAGTTCAATGGAACCTGGAAGGGTAGTGACAACGGCCAGGTGCGCAAGCTCACTTATAAGGACGGGGTCGTCTACATGGAAGAGACGCAAACCAATGGCACGATGATCCTGCGGCAATATCCCACCCAGGGACAAGAAATCACCATGACCGAAGGCGTCTGGAAGGACTCCAACGCCACCGGCAAGATGGAGGGCAACAAGCTGGTCGTCGATACGACCATGCCGACCGGCATGAAGTGGCACGATGAGTGGACCTTGGCTGACGACGGCAAGAGCTACTCGGCACTGCGGCAGATGGTCTCGGCGGGCAATGGCGGCGGCTTCGGAGGAGGCAAGGGTAAAGGCGGCGGTAAGGGCAAGGGCGGCGGCGGTCCGGAAACCTTCACCAAGGTTGAGTAATTTCCGAACTAACGCCGCGACAGGCTTTAGGCGCGGTCCAGATTCTTGTACGCCGCTTCGATATTGGCCAATAGCCGGTCCTCCACCGCCGTTCTCTGCCCGATGTATACGGTGTATTTGTTCAAATTATCGGCGACGTAACTGCTATAGCCGCCGGCTTGCAGGGTTTTGATCGAGGCCATGATGAGCGTCTTCTGCAATTCCGCAAGCGACTTCCCCGCCTTCTTTCCCTCTTCGACTCGCGCAGTAAGTTCCTCGATATAGTTCCGCATTTGCGTCATTCGTGCGCGGCCATCATGGACCGGACCGTGTCCGGGGATGATGTGATCGAAGGCGAGCTTCCCTATTGAATCGATCGTGGCTGGCCACGGTCTCGGATACCCGTCGTTGATGTTCGGTAGGAATCCGATGACCACGTCGCCTGAAGCCACAACACGCTTCGCCGGGGAGAACACGGCGATGTCGCCCGCGGTATGAGCGCGCCCGTGAAAATCGATGTGGAGATCGCCCGCGGCGTCCTTTATCATGTACGATTTGTCAAAGGCGATGGTCGGCAGTTCCAACGGGTAACTCTTCATCTCGGTTTGATAGGCCTTCAATTGGCGAAGCAAGTCCGCGTATCGCTCCTTTTCCGCGGCCGAGGCCGCTTTCGCCATGCGGGCCTGAACTTCATCGATCTGCTTAGGAACGCCGTCGAGCGACTCCTGGAGCCGATTGCGAGAAAGCTGGGTCATCAACTGCTTGGTCGCATTGCTGGCGATGATGTCCACTTTCGTGCCGCTCGCCTTGTATGCGGCGTCGCCCTGCGTGTGATCCCAATGGAAATGGCTGTTGACGAGATAACGGACCGGTTTCGGCGTAATGTCCCGCTTGATTTGGGCGATGAGCGCGGCGGCCGCGGAAGGTTTCGAATGCGCATCGACGACCAGGACATCGCCCGAGTTCACGAAAATGGCTGCGTTGCAGTTGGTCAGGATCTGCGGGCGAGCTATCGCGGCGTACACCCCATCGGCTACTTTTTCGATGGTGAACAGATCGGCGCTCGCGCTGGGGGCCTGTGCCCGCGCCCAGCTCGCGCGCAAGAACGCTTCTTCGACGATCGACGCTCCGGCTAGCGCTCCGCCGAAGAGTTTTCTGAACAAATCCCGCCGGGAATGTCCATGGGTGTGGTGATGCATGAAGATAAATTTATCGCATTCGGTCGCCTGAGTCTACCATCTGTTCGGGGCGGTTATTCGCAGCGCAGGGCAAGCGTGGGGTCGAGCGTGCCGGCGCGGCGGGCGGGAATAAAGGCGGCTATCGCCGCAATGGCGATCAGCGCGAGCAGGAGCCCTCCCGCGATGGTTGGATCGCCCGGCGCGACGCCGTATAACTCCGATTGGACATAACGCGAAAGACCCCAAGCAACGGGCAACGCCAATAGCGCTCCCGTTCCTACCAGCGCCACTACTTCCCGCAAGACGAGCCATATGACCGCCCGACGGCGCGCGCCCAGCGCTACGCGAATCCCGATTTCCCGCGTGCGGCGCGCTACCGTAAACGCCATCAAGCCATACAAACCGGCAGCGACCAGAATCGCGGCGGCGAAACCAAAGGCGGCCGTCAGGCGCGCCACCAAGCGCTCCGTGGCGAGATTGCGGGCGACCTGATCGTTGAGCGTCAGCATGTCGGAAATCGGAACGTTGGGATCGACGGAGCGGACGGCTGCCCGCAGCGCGGAGAAGAGCCCCGCCGGATCGGAACGCGTCTTCACGTAGACGTTCTCCGCAATCGGGTCGTCGTGCTGATCGAAATCCAGGTACACCTCGCGCGGAGGAGCGTCGCGCAACTTTTCATACCTCACGTCGCGGACGACCCCCACAATTTCCGGTCGGGCCGTCGGTCCAGATTCGTAGATCTGCAACCGTCGCCCGAGCGCGCCCTTTTCGCCAAAGTAATGGCGCGCGAACGATTCGCTGACGATGACGACTCCGTGTCCGCTCTGCGTATCCGAGCTTTGAAAATAGCGTCCTTCCAGCAACGGAATGCCGAGCGTTTGGAAATAATCCGTCGTTACCATGTTGAACGCGGCATTCATGTTCTCGCCGGGCGAGGCGGTATATCCATCGATCGCGACATTGCCGCCCCACCAATCGCCGTTCACGATTCGAATCGACGCAAGCGCGGCCGACTCGACGCCGGGAACAGCACGAAGCCGCTCCAGCACTTGGCGGTAATACTGAATGGCGCGCTGTTTCCGGTAGCCGTTTAAATCCGGAGACACCGAGAACGTGTCCATATGTGCGACGCGAAAACCGGGATCGATCGTCTTCAGATTCGCGAGCGTTCGCAGGAACATTCCGGCGGCGAGCAGCAGAATCGTCGAGAGGAAGACCTGCGCGGCCATCAGAGTTTTGCGCAAGCGCGGGCTTGTCGCGGCAGAACCCGCTTGCTCCTTGATCGCGGAGGAGACTTCGAGGCGCGAGGATCGCAGCGCCGGCAGCAAGCCGAAGATCAGGCTCGCCGCCACACTGACGATCAGCGTGAAACCAAGAACGCGCGCGTCGGGCGAAGTATTCAACCGGAGCGGAGAGTCGCCTGCGGGAATCAACGCCAGGATCACCCGATCCAACCCGACGGCCAAGAGAAGGCCCGCGGCGCCGCCCAGCAGAGCTAACATCGCCGCTTCAGTAAGCGACTGCCGGACCAGGCGCGAGCGAGAGGCGCCGATCGCGAGCCGGACGGCCGTTTCGCGCTGCCGCGCGGCCGCACGAGCAAGCAACAGATTCGCGACGTTCACCGCGGCCATCAGCAGCATCACCCCAACCAGCGCCATCAGGACGCGCAGCGGAGTGCGATAGCGCTCGCGGACCCAGGAAGTACCTTTAGCGGCGGGCACCACGTCCAACCCCGATTTCAGAAATTGCTGGCGCGTATAGGCTCGCTGTTGCTCCGTGCTCTTCGGGAATACGGATGCGGCGAAGTCCGGCTCGTCAGCCTCGCTTTCGAGAATCGACTGGAACAGCGGCGCTAGTGAAGCCTGAGCTTGTTCGCGCGCAATTCCAGGCGCTAGACGAGCGAACAATTCCAGCCACGCGGCGCGGCGGTTCGTCAGGTTCCAGGCGTTTCCGAAGAATCCCATGAGTTCCTTGGCCATGGCCACGGGAACGCGCACCGCTGGCCGAACGCCCAGCCCCAGCCCCTCAAAACCCTTCGCGCTCACTCCGATCACGGTCATCGGGAAGTTGTTGACCAGGATTTTTTGTCCGAGGATGTTGGGATCGGCTCCGAACCGCTCGGTCCAATAGTCGTAGCTAAGCACGGCTCGAGGATGGCCATCGGGGATTCGATTGTCTTCGGGAGTAAAAACGCGCCCCAACGCAGCGGAAACGCCGAGCACTTCAAAGTAATTTCCCGATACCAGTTCGCCTGTCACAAGGTCGGTGTGCCCCTGCTGCGCAACGCTGAGATCCAAGGAGAAGCGGCACATGACACCGCTGAAGACCTGGTTCCGGTCCCGGATATCGCCGTAAAAAGGATACGAAACCGTGCCGCCGCCGATGCTCGCAGCATTGCGCTCGCCGCGCCACTGAATCTGGACGAGCTCTTGTGGATTCTTGAGCGGCAGCAAGCGCAGGAGCACTTGATCGAAAAGCGTGAAGATGGCGGTGTTGGCGCCGATGCCAAGCGCTAGCGAAAGCGCCGCGACGATCGTGAACCCGGGGTTGCGGTGCAATTGGCGCGCGCCGTATCGAACGTCTTGCCCGAGATGAGCCAGCCAGGGAAGGCCCTTGCGATCGCGGTATCGCTCTTTGGTGGCTTCCACGCCGCCCAACTTGAGCAGCGCTTCCCGTCGGGCCTGCTCGGGCGTCATGCCGGCCCGGACATTGTCGTCGATGTGCAATTCCAGGTGACTTTCGATCTCGGCGGCCATTTCGCGTTCGGAGCGCTTCCTGTTCAGAGAACCGGAGAGCCTCGCCAGAAACCCTTTCAACCGCCTCATAGCGGCTCGTCTCATAAGGGCTCGTCTCATAAGCGCTCCTCTGCGGGCTCAAGAAAGCGCGCCATGATCGCCGAAGTCTGCGCCCATTGCCGCGCTTCCTTTTGAATTTGTTTTCGGCCCGCGCGCGTTAACCCGTAATATTTGGCCCGGCGGTTGTTTTCCGACATTCGCCAGTCAGACGAAACGTATCCTTCCTGTTCCAGCTTCAACAGCGCGGGGTAAATGGTTCCGTAATTCAATTGGAGAAGGTCGCCGCTAGTCTGCTCAATCCGGCGCGCGATTCCATAGCCATGCAGAGGGCCCATGGTTTCGAGCGTCTTCAAAACCATCAGAGCCAGCGTGCCCTGCCAGACGTCGATCTTCTCTGCCATATTGGATACCAATATAACAGGGCCCGTATGGGAAAGCAATATGACTACGGGTTGGGCGATGTCAGCGCGCCTTAGTCCTCAGACCCGCGGCGTGACCACGTTCGCTACGGTTCAGGCCGATCAGCGCGCTCGCGACGAGGCACTAAGGAGGCGGATTACAATTCCGGGCCAGTGCAGCTCAACCGGCATGGCATTTCCCGTTTTGGGGAGCGTGCTCCATAGCCGACCGTTTCCGATTCGATTTGCGGCTGCCAATGCCATTAACTTGTCCGGGCGAGCGCTCGCGCCGCTCATGCGGCCACCAGTTCAGAGCCGAGATGGAATTCGCCGCCGATCTCGCGAACCGGAATCCGATGCTCGTTCAGAGACGATGCGGCCAGCAGCCGTTCCATCGGCTCGCCCAATGGCTCACTGCTCAATTTGAAGGTGCGATGGTGCACGGGAAGCACAAACTCGGCGTTCGCCTGATTCGCCATGGCAAGCGCTTGCTCGGGAGTGCAGTGCGAGTAAATCCAAGGGTTGTAAGCGCCTATGGGCATAATCGCCAGGTCCACCGGCCGCGAGGAACGGATCCTCCAGAACAGATCCGTATACGCCGTGTCTCCTCCAAATACGACACGGAAGCGCCCGGCTTCGATCAGATATCCGTTATATCCACGGTGAATGTCGGTGCGGGTGCGCGCGCCCCAGTGCTTGACTTCGAACGCCCGGACGTTCGCGGGACCCACCTGGCGCGACTCGTCCCATCTCAACTCGTGGGCCGCGCCGTACCGGCTCACGCGGAAGAGATCGCTGGTGCTCGCGGCGGTGATCACGGTGGTGCGGCGATTCTCGAGCTTTCGCAGGCTCGGCCGGTCGAGATGATCCATATGTGCATGGGACAGGAGAATGAGATCCGGAACCGGCAACTCCGATAGATCGATGGCCGGCGCTACCAGTCTCTTCATGCCGAGCACGTACGGCCCGATCTTGATTCCAATAGACGTGCTCAACACCGGATCCGTCAGAATCGTAAAACCGTTTATGCGGATCAGCACCGTGCTGTGGCCGATCCAGGCGGCGTGCAGCCCTTCGAACGGCCAGTTTTCATGCCGAGGAACCCGCGGCGGAGGCGCAACGGAGCGCCGCCGATCCTCCGCCATCCGCCTCCACAGGAACGGCACTCCACGACCGACAAATTCAACCAACGCGCGGGTGTTCGGCCCCAACCTATTCATCCTCACTACTTTTTTGGACGCCAAGGGCGCGCCCGGGGTTCAGGGAATTCGGCCCTCGGATCTGATAGACCGAACGGAACCGCGGATGCGGACCGCTTGTTTACGCGCGCGGCTCAACGAGCATTCCCAGGCGTGAGCGCAAAGGAGCCGGTTTCGTTACCGGATTCCGGACTAGGGCCTCCTCGTCGTTTGCGCGATCATGGTGTATGGTGAATGTATGGCACGATTCATTTCGACAACAGTCCGGCTCGATGAAGAGGATGTTCGGGCGCTCAAGCGGGCGCGCGCGGCGGGGTTGTCTGCGTCCGAACTGCTGCGGAGGGGGTTGCGCGTCGTTGCATCGCGGTATTACTCGGGGCGGCGTCCTCCGTCTACACTTCTGTTTGAGTCCACGAACAGCAAGCTTGGCGACGAATCCGAGTTGTTCCGAGACCTCGAAGATTGATCCCGCCCATCATCGCCGATACAGGCGGACTCCTTCGGGCGCTGGCCCGGACGCCCACTGGCCACCCAAGTTTTCCAGAGTACGAGCAAATTCTCACATCGGCGGCCGCCGTGATTGTTCCCGGACTCGTTCTGGCGGAGGTGGATTACTTCCTTCGAGACGAGCGAAAAGCGATGCGCAAACTGGTGGCTGAGATTTTCGATCCGGCGACGCGTTATGAATACGAGGTGCCGCTCCCAAGCGATATTGGCAGGGCAATGGAGCTTGATGCTAAGTTCGAAGGTCTCGCTCTGGGGCTTGTCGATGGAACTGTTGCGTCTGTGGCGGAGCGCCGGCGGGTCTACCGGGTGCTAACCAGCGACCGCCGGGATTTCGCCGCAATCCGTGTAGGTCCGCACTTGGCACGCGCTCTCGATCTGCTGCCGTGAAAGAGCCGGGCCGGGTGTAAACTGAAGGCACCCCCCGAGATGCTCGCCACTCAGTCCATAGCCGAAGAAATCCTTGATTTGAAACGAGAGCGCCGCGCCGTCATCCTGGCGCACCATTATCAGGATTCGGAAATCCAGGAACTGGCCGATGCCGTCGGCGACAGTCTGGAGCTAGCGCGAGCGGCGCAAACATTTGAGGGCGACACAATCGCGTTTTGCGGTGTGGTCTTTATGGCGGAAACGGCCAAAGTCCTCAACCCCACCCGGACAGTCGTGGTTCCCGATTTGGACGCCGGTTGCAGTCTGGTAGAGAGCTGCTCGGCGGCACAAGTCCGCGCGTTTCGCGAGCGGCATCCCGATCATGTCATCGTCAGCTACATCAATACATCCGTGGCGGTCAAGGCCGAGAGCGACATTCTCTGCACTTCGCGCAACGCTGTCAGGATCGTCAATTCTATTCCCCCGGACAAGCCAATTCTGTTTTTGCCCGATATCAATTTGGGAAATTATGTGAAGCAGCAAACCGGGCGGGAGAACATGAAGATTTGGCCGGGCGCGTGCATCGTGCACGCAACCTTCGCCGCGCGCAAGCTCACGGCAGCGCGCAACCAGCATCCCGAGGCTCTGGTGGCCGCTCATCCGGAGTGCCCATCCGACGTGCTCGCCATGGCGGATTTTATTGGTTCCACCAGCGCCATTATCGATTGGTGCGTTTCCGCTCCCGCCGAAGAATTCATCGTGATGACCGAAAGCGGAGTAACCCATTCGCTGAAGCGCCTGGCCCCGCACAAGCGCTTCCATTTCGTGCCGAACGAAAACTGTAATTGCAGCGAATGTCCTTATATGCGGCGGAATACGCTCGAAAAGCTACGGGACGCGTTGGCGAATCTGGCTCCGCGCATGGAACTTCCGGACGATCTGATGCGCCGGGCGGCGCTGCCGATCGAGCGCATGCTCGCTGTGAAGGCTTGACATTTGCTTCGGCTGGGCATGTACAATCGTGAGCGAGAGGTTTCCACCATGAGACAACCGATCTTGACGGGAAAATTCGCCGCCATCGTTTTCTGCGCCGGAACGCTGGCTGCCGTGGTTCAAGCGCAAACCGCAGGCGCGGCTAAGCCCGCCACTTCCGCCCAATCCATCCCCCGCACGCCGGACGGCAAGCCCGATTTACAGGGTGTCTGGCAGCATCCCTACGTGCCCGATATGAGCCAGAATCGGGAGAATCAAAAGGGGGCGGGACCGCTGCCGTTCACGGCCGCGGGCGCCGACAATTTCAAGAACTACGATGTCTCGAAATTTGATTACACGGGCCATTGTCTGCCTTTCGGGTTATTGCGGTCGATGAACGTGGGCGGTTACCCCGTCCAGATCATGCAGAATTCGAAATACCTCGCGTTCCTGTTTGAGCAGAACACGTGGTTTAACGTCGTCTACATGGATGGGCGGGACCATCCCAAGGATCTGGACCCCACCTGGTTCGGCCATTCGATCGGCCGGTGGGACGGCGATACTCTGGTAGTCGACACTGTAGGCTTCAACGGTCGCACGCGGCTCGACACTATCGGCCATCCCCACAGCGACAAGATGCACGTCATTCAGCGATTCACCTACACGGACCCCGACCACCTTACTTACGAAGTGACCGTCGATGATCCCAAATACTACACGAAGCCATGGACGAATACGCGCACGTTCTGGCGTCTGCCGCCGGGCCAGGAGTTGATTGAGTATTCTTGCGAAGAAAACAACCGCGATTTCACCGAAGGTCACATCAAGTGAGGCGCCAACTGAGGCGCTCGTCGCGAGGCTGATCGAGCCGGCGTCGCGCCCGGCCTTTCCGCGCGCGCTGCTTTTGCCGCTCGCGTTCGCCGCGGCGCTCGCCAGTCTCGGGTTCCTTCCTAGCGTACGGCAAAATCTCAAGCTGCAATGGGCGATCCTGGGTTCCGCGTTAGTTCTGGGCGCCTGGAACGCGGTCCTGGGAAGCCTTCGCAAGAACCGGATTTTCGCGCTGGAGATAACGCTTAAGAAGCAGCATTACATCCAAGCCTGCGCGCAAGCCGCGGTGCTCGTGTATTGGGGGTGGTATTGGCGCGAGGTGTACGCGAGCGCGCCTCTCATTCTCGCTCAACTGCTCTTCGCCTATGCCTTCGACATGCTGCTCGGGTGGTCGCGCCGCGATACGGTCAATCTTGGCTTCGCGCCGCTCCCCGTCATTCTCAGCATCAATCTCTTCCTGTGGTTCAAGCCGGACTGGTTTTTTCTACAATTCGCGATGGTGGCGCTGGGGCTCGCGGCCAAGGAGCTGATTCGCTGGAATCGGGACGGCCGGAGGGTCCACATCTTCAATCCGTCCTCGTTTCCGCTGGCGGTGTTTTCGCTCGCGCTCCTGGCCACCGGCGGAAGCGGCCTCACGTGGGGCCAGGACATCGCGACTACGCAGTTCTATCCGCCGCACATGTATCTGATGCTGTTCCTGGTCTCTCTGCCGGGACAATTCTTCTTCGGCGTGGCTTCCATGACCATGTCGGCGGTGCTGGCGGCCTATCTCTTCGGGCGCTTCTATTTCGCGTGGACCGGCATCTATTTTTTCTACGATTCCTACATTCCGATCTCCGTGTTCCTGGGGATGAATTTGCTATTCACCGATCCATCCACTTCGCCTCGCACGGAATCGGGGCGCATCGTGTACGGCGCGGCCTATGGACTGAGCGCGGTCGCCTTGTACCAGGTGCTCGGCCGCGCGGGATTGCCAACGTTTTACGATAAGCTTCTTCAGGTGCCGCTGCTGAACCTCGCGGCGAAAGCGATCGACTCGGCAGCGCGCTCGCCGGTGTTGCGCCGGTTCGATCCCGCCAGGCTGGGGCGAACGCTTGCGCCGCGCGCGCGGAATCTCGCCTACCTATCCGTCTGGGCGTGTGTGTTCACCGCTCTCAGTGCCACTCAAGGCATGGGCGACAGTCATCCGGGTCAATGGCTGCCATTCTGGCGTCACGCTTGCCAGCAGGGACGTTCCTACGCGTGCCCTTATCTCGCGGATGTCGAGACAGGCTTCTGCGAGCGAGGCTCGGGCTGGGCATGCAACGAAGCCGGCCTGCTCCACATCGTTCTTTCTCGATCGGGCGAGGATCTTCGCCGGCTTGATCCTTCAGGCGCCGCCAGGACGTTCCGCCGCGGCTGCGATCTGGGTTTCGCTACAGCCTGCGGGAATCTTACCGCTCTCGCGAGGGGCGGCCCTTTCGCCAGCGCGCCTCCGGGCCTGGATGATCTTCCCGTCGTCTTGCAAGGCGCGAAGGGCGAGATCCGCGAACGCGACCCCGCGGCGTTGTATGCGCTCGCTTGCCGCGAAGGCTGGTCCGGTGCGTGCCGAAGCGCGCACTAAACCGAAGTTCCACAGCGTAGTTATGTGAACCCCTTTGTATGGCACGAGTTGCCGGAATCCAGTCCTGATTATGTAGTCATGTAATATATGATATTGTGCTTGCAATCGCGGAGTAATCGTGGAATGATGTATACATGTACGTCGCCCTGGTCCCCAATCGCTCCTCCCCACCCGCCGTTCTGTTGCGCGAGTCCTACCGCGAAAATGGCAAGGTCCACAACCGCACTCTGGCCAACATCTCCCACTGGCCCGCCGCTCAGATCGACGCTCTACGCGGGGTTCTCAAGGGCGCCACGGCGGTCAGTTCGCCCGGTGATTTTCGGATCCTGCGTTCTCTGCCCCATGGCCACGTCGCGGCCGTGATCGGCTCGTTGCGCCAGCTCAAGCTGGACGCGATCCTGGATCGCGCATCCAGTCGCGCGCGCGAGTTGGTGATCGCCATGATCGCCGCCCGTGTGATCGACCCTCGCTCCAAGCTGGCGACCGCGCGTGCGCTCCATCCCGATACGTTGAGCAGCAGCCTGGGCGAACACCTAGGTCTGGGGGAGGTGAGCGAAGACGAACTGTATCGCGCCCTGGATTGGTTGCTGCGACGTCAACCCGCCATCGAAACCTCTTTGGCCAAGAAACATCTGATCGAGGGCGGCCTGGTGTTGTACGATCTGACCTCGACCTACTTCGAGGGGCGTCACTGCGAATTGGCTAAGCTAGGGCATTCGCGCGATGGCCAGAGTGGCAAGCCGCAGATCGTGTTTGGGCTGCTCACCAACGCCGTGGGATGCCCGGTGGCGGTGGAAGTGTGGGAGGGCAATACGGCCGATCCGAAAACCATTCCCGATCAAGTCCAGAAACTTCGCGAGCGTTTCGGCCTGAAGCGGTTGGTGCTGGTGGGCGATCGCGGCATGATTACCAGCGCGCGCATCGCGAAGACTTTCCCGAGGACAGCGGCATCAGTTGGATTACGGCCTTGCGCGCCACCTCCATTCAGAAGCTGGCGGCCAGCGGCGCCTTGCAGTTGTCGCTGTTCGACACGGTGGACCTGGCCGAGATCGCGCATCCCGATTTTCCCGGCGAGCGGCTGGTGGTGTGCTTCAATCCGCTGCTGTCAGGTGAACGCGCGCGCAAACGCGAGGATCTGTTAAAGGCCACCGAGAAACAACTGGAGAAGATCGCGGCAGCCACCCAGCGCGCCAAGCGGCCTTTACGCGGCAAGCACGCCATCGGCCTGCGCGTGGGTCGCGTGCTGGGGCGCTTCAAGATGGGCAAGCACTATCAGATCCGCATCGAGGAGGATGGCTTTCAATACGAGCGCAAGAAAGACAGTATTGAACGGGAGAAGAAGCTGGATGGCATTTATGTGATCCGCACCAACGTGCCGGCCGCATCCCTGGCCGCGGCCGAGGTGGTGCGCGGCTACAAACAGCTCAGCGGCGTGGAACGAGCGTTCCGCAGTCTGAAGACCGTGGATCTGCACGTGCGCCCGATTCACCACCGGCTGGCGAAACGAGTGCGGGCGCACGTGCTTCTGTGCATGTTGGCGTATTACGTCGAGTGGCACATGCGAGGCAAGCTGGCGCCGTTACTGTTCGACGATCACGACAAGGCCGCGGCGCAGGCCCGGCGCGAGTCTATTGTGAAACCGGCCAAACGGTCCGAGGTGGCCGAACGCAAGGCTCTCATCAAACAGACGGCCGAATGCGCGCCTGTGCACAGCTTCCGAAGTCTTCTCGCCGACTTGGCCACGCTCGCCATCAATCGGGTCCAGCCGGCTAGCAAAACCGCACCTGCGTTTGAAAAGCTGACAACACCCACGCCCCTTCAGCAGCGTGCCCTCTCGCTTCTCGGGATCCGGCTCGCGCTCCGGGCAACGTAGTCAGCAACACTCCGCTCCTTTTCACCTAAGTACCCGAAGTGTCTATGACTTGCACCGGAAGGATTGTGGAACTTGGGACTAAACTAGTTCCGAGCCGCGTGCGTTAGCGAGCGGCGTTACTGGCGAACTGCGGCGAAAGTTGTCGTGTTTGGAGTCCCCGCGTAAGGAATGTGGAGATCGAATTTCTGCATGTCCCAAGCGGCGGTGGGGCAACGCTCCGCGCATAAGCCGCAGTGGACGCAAACATCTTCGTCCTTCAGCATCAGACGGCCGGTTTGCGGGAGCGGGCCGGATGCGTACAAGGCTTGATCGGCATTGACGGCGGGCGCGGAAAGATGCCGGCGGATCTCGGATTCTTCACCGTCGCGCTCGATTGTCAAGCACTGCACCGGACAAACGTCGATGCAGGCGTCGCATTCGATGCACCGCTTTTCGGTGAACACCGTTTGCACGTCGCAGTTGAGGCAACGCTGCACTTCGCGCGCGGTCTGCTGCGGATCAAAGCCCAGTTCCACTTCGATGTTCAACTGCTGAAAGCGGCGCACCAGATCCACGTGCTTCATTTTCTGGCGCGAAGCCGGGTTGTAATCGTTGTGATAACTCCATTCGCTGATCCCCATCTTCTGGGTGATCAGGCTCATGCTGTCCCTGGGCCGCTCGGCCACAGGAAGGCCATGACATTGGTTGTGAATGGAGATCGCCGCGGCGTGGCCATGGGCGACGGCCCAGATGATGTTCTTGGGTCCGAACGCAGCGTCGCCTCCGAAGTACACTCCGGGGAGCGTGGATTGGAAGGTGGTCTCATCCACCACCGGCATGTCCCATTTGTTGAATTGGATGCCCAGGTCGCGCTCGACCCAAGGGAAGGCGTTGTCTTGACCGATGGCCAGAATGACGTCGTCGGCCGGGAGAAAAATGGTATCGAGGACGCGCGATTTCTTGGCTTGCTCATCCCACTCGAGGCGCTCGAATTCCATGCCGGTCAGGCGGCCGTTCTCCAGAACGAAGCGCTTGGGCGCGTGATTGATGACGATTTCAACGCCCTCTTCCTCGGAGTCTTCCAGTTCCCATGGCGAGGCCTTGAAATAGGGGCGCGGGCGGCGAGCCATCACTTTAATATCCGTGCCGCCCAAGCGGCGCGATGTGCGGCAGCAATCCATGGCGGTGTTGCCGACACCAATGATCAGCACGCGGCGGCCGATGGAATCGATGTGGCCGAAGGCGACGGATTCCAGCCAGTCGATGCCGATGTGGATGTGGGCCGCAGCTTCGTGGCGGCCGGGGATGTCGAGGTCCTTGCCGCGCGGAGCTCCGCTGCCAACGAAAATCGCGTCGTAGTTTTCCGCGAGTAGCGAGCGAAGGCTGGTGATGGGCGAACTGTATCGCACCTCGACGCCCATATCCAGGATGATGGCCACTTCCTCATCCAAGACTTTTTCCGGAAGGCGGAAGGATGGGATATTGGAACGCATCAACCCGCCCGGCTTGTCCATTTTTTCGAAAAGCGTGATTTCGTAGCCCAGCGGACGGAGATCGTTGGCGACCGTGAGCGAAGCGGGGCCCGCGCCGATAAGAGCTATGCGCTTTCCGTTCGACTCTTCGGGAACACGGGGCAGCAGATGCGAGATTTCGCCGCGCAGATCCGCGGCCACGCGCTTTAGCCGGCAGATGGCCACGGGCTTACCGTCGACTCGGCCGCGGCGGCAAGCCGGCTCGCAAGGACGATCACAAGTGCGGCCCAGGATCGCGGGGAACACATTGGATTCGCGATTCAGAATGTAGGCTTCGGTGTATTTGCCCTGCGCAATGAGGCGAATGTATTCCGGAACGTTGGTGTGGGCCGGGCAGGCCCACTGGCAATCGACGACTTTATGGAAGTACGCCGGATCGCGGACATCGGTGGTTTTCACTGGAGAGCGGAACCTCGCGTATTGGTTCCATTCTATCAAGAAAGTCCGGTCACTCGAATCTCAACGCCGTCACAGGGGGGTTTATGGCGGACCCGAGCAGAACTCGAATCTGTGACCTCTGCCGGTCAAGGCAGCATTTAACCAGATCGCGCGGGCAACCTCGGAGCGATTAAATCTCTAACTTCCCGGTGCTATCGCCAAAGTTGTCTTGCTGCACGCCGAGCTTATCCAGCACCGCCAGCAGCAGATTCGACATGGGTGTGTGCGGAGCGGCTACGATGTGACGGTTGCCCTTGAGCCGATTGACCCCGCCTCCCACTAAAACTACCGGCAGAGGATCGTGATCGTGCTGATTGCCGTTGCTCATGCTGCTGCCGTACAGAATCATCGAGTGATCCAGCAGCGTGCCGTCCCCGTCGGGGATTTTTTGCAGTTTGTCGACGAAATAGGCAAGCATCTGCACGTGATATTTGTTGATCAGCGCGAAGTCGTCCATGCGCGCGCGGACGTTGGAATGATGCGACGCGCCGTGGAAGCCGCCGCGGTTCCCGCTTAGCGGATAACTGGCGCCGCTGGCGTCGCGCGCGAACATCATCGTGCCGACGCGCGTGATGTTAGCCTGATACGCCAGCGCCCATAGATCGAACATCAGTTTGACGTGCTCGTCGAACGACTCCGGGATGCCCACCGGCGCTTCGGGTACGTCGGTGCCGGCCTGCTTCGCGGCCTGCTGAATTCTTCGCTCAATCTCGCGGATACCGTCCAGGTATTCCGCCACGCGGGCGCGGTCGCCGGCGGGAAGACCGCCTTGCAAATGGGCTACCTTCGCAGTGACAGAATCCAGGATGCTGCTATCTTCCTGCTTGCGGGAAAGGCGCTGCGCCGAGGTGCTACCGTCGCCAAACAGACGCTCGAAGATCACCTGTGGGCTGTTCTCCATGGGCATGGGCAGCGTCGGATTTTTCCACGAAATAGTGTTGTAATACGCGCACCCATACCCGCCGCCACAGTTCAATCCTACTTCCTCAATGGCCAGTTCAATGGACGGAAGAGGTGTGTCCTGGCCGATGTGCTGCGCGGCGATCTGATCCATAGTCACGCCCACGTGCGTCCGGCCTTTTTCCGGATGCGACCCGCTCAGAAATACGGCGGCTGAGCGCGCGTGATCCCCACCGGCATCCGATCCTTCGCCGCCCGCCATCGGGTGCGCGAGATTACTCACTACGGTCACGTAGTCGCGGTATTTCTCCAAGGGGTTGAGGATTTCGGAGAACTCGAAGCCCAAGCCTTCTTTCTCCGGAGTCCACTTGTACATGCTTGCACCGTGCGGAACGTAGATGGCTCCCACCCGGCTCTTGGGAGCGCCCGCGGTTTTGGCGAGCGGCGTCTGTGCCGGGACCATTGAATCGAGCAAAGGCAGCGCAATCGTGGCCCCCACGCCCCGAAGAACAGCGCGGCGAGACAGATGTTTCTTGGTAATAAAGGTCATGGGGTGTCACCTTCCTCTGGGCTACGCATGGCAGACCGCTCTCTGGCGGTCGCGGATCGGGATTGAAACGCTTCGCTGGTCACGATTCCCAGAATCAGCGATGAAAAACGATAATCGTTGCGGGCGGCTTCCCGTGTGATCGATCGGACCACTGGCATATCGTAATAATGCAGTTCGCGTCCCACGCCGTAGGTAAGGAGCTTCTCGGAGAGCGTCCGCGCAAACACGTCCCCGTAGCCCAGAATCGCCTTTCGCAGGGTGGACGGGCCGTCGATCTTTGTTCCATCGCTCAACTCTCCGGAGGGGTCGATTTTATGGCCGTCGTCCGTAATGCGCCATTGGCCAATGCCGTCGAAGTTTTCAAGCGCCAGCCCAATGGGATCCATGATTTTGTGGCATGCGGCGCAGACCGGATTGCTGCGGTGCTCCTCCATGCGCTCGCGAACCGATTGACCGCCTGTGCCCGCGGCATTTTCCTTGAGCGGCGGGACATTGGGCGGCGGCAGCGGCGGAGGGCTGCCCAGAATATTTTCGAGAATCCATTTGCCGCGCTGTACTGGCGAGGTCCGGTTGGCGTTCGAGGTGACCAGCAGCATGCTGCCCTGGCCCAGCAATCCCCGCCGCTCCTCCGGCGCGGGCACACGCCGGAAATCCGGCCCGTAGATGTTCGGGATACCGTAGTGTCTCGCCAAGCGTTCGTTTACGAATGTGTAGTCGGCGCTCAAAAGATCGAAGACGTTGCGATCCTCCTTCATCACGCTTTCAAACAGAAGCTCCGTCTCACGTTGGAACGCCGAGCGCAGATTATCATCGAAATCGGGATAGGACGCGGCATCGGGCACGGAATTTTTCAGCTCGCGCAGATACAGCCATTGACCGGCGAAATTCGTCACCAAAGAATCGGCACGCGGGTCTTTCAGCATGCGCCGTGTTTGCTGGTCCAATACAGCTCGATTTTGCAGTTTCCCTTGGCTCGCGAGCGTGAGCAACTCGTCGTCCGGGATGCTGCTCCATAGGAAGAAAGATAAGCGCGATGCCAGCTCCACATCACTAATGCGATAAATCCCATTGGGAGGAACCTTCGCCGGGTCGCGCTCGAAGCGAAACACGAACTCGGGGTCGGCCAGAATGCGGCGCAGCGCCATTTCGATTCCCTGATCGAAGCTACCCTTAGCGCGCGCAGCTTGATAGAAGCCCAGAAGTTGTTCGGTATCCGCGTCCGTCAGAGGGCGGCGGAAGGCGCGGCGTGCCAGCGTCGCGATAATTTGTTTGGCGCACGGATTTTCATCGCCTGATGCGGCCGGTTGGCAGGCGAAGATTTTGCGCCGGCTTGGTGTATCGCCCGGCCCGCTCGCTTTGTAGGGACCGATGATATCCACGGTACCCAGATGGGGCAGGGAGGTGTAGCCGTATTGCACGCCAACATTGAGGTCGCGTGTGCTGGCCGGTGGCCGGTCCACCACGTCGTCCACGGCGGCCGAGTCGCGCTTAAGGAACGTCACCATCACCGTCTGGGGTCCAGCCTTCATGCGAACGCGAAGATCGAGGCGAGCGTTCTGGGTCATGGCCACCTCTTGCACAACCGGTTCGCTTCCAGGCTCAATCAGGACTGGAGGTTGTGGAGCCGCATTAATTGCGGGTCCGCCCCGGCCGCCCGAACCTGCGGGTCCAGCCCGTCCACTCGGACCTGCCGGTCCGCGTCCGCCCTGACTTGCGGCTCCCCTGCGTCCGCCCTGGCCCGATCCCGCAGCGCGCATGTAATAGAACGGGACCGCGTCCAGTTTGAAAAGCTTCACTCTTTCGCTGTTGATGCTTACTTCCAATTGTTCGCCGCCGGCTTGGCCGGCGAAAACGGGGCCGAATCCGACCTTAAGAAGCGAAATTTTAAAATCGTATTCCCCATCCAGCGGGAAGGTGTGGTGAATTAGAATGCCGCCGCGCGTGCCGGGCGGCAATCCCTCGATGGTGTCGTCTTGTGTCAGGTCCCCGCGTGCCTTGTAAGTAGTGGCCAGAGGACTTATGCCGGGATCCCCCACCGCCAGGCGGCTGATCTTGGCCGCCGCGGAAACATAGCGCTCCATCAATGCGGGCGATACGCCCAAAGCCTCCGCGATATTGTCAAAGCCGTTATCCGAATCGTCGGCGGGCAAGTAGAGCGCCGGATCTATATCCACTGCGATCAGGTCTCGGACGGCATTGGCGTACTCGGTGCGGTTCAGGCGGTGCAAGGCGGTTACGCCTGGATTGGGGTGTTCGGCTGCGACGCGGTCCAGAGAAGCTTCAAGGCCGCTTGCGAATTGTTCGAGCACTGCGCGGTCGGGACGGCGGGCGCCGGCGGGCGGCATCATGCCAGTGCGAACCTTGCGGACGATCTTTTCTCCTGTTTCGGCGTCGATTGACGGCGCTTGAAGAGTCAGGCCGCCCGTTTTTGCCCTGTCGTTGTGGCAGGTGACGCAATATTGATTGATAAGCGCGCGGTCGACAGTGACGGATTGCGCGAACGCCGCGCCAGGCAGCAGCCAGAAGACGATCCTCCTGCATTTCCTATTCATGGGCGCCTTGGAGCTGTTTCAGTAACGCGATGGCCTTCGGCTTTGCCTCCGGTGGACGTACAGCGAGGAACACGCCTTGAGCGAACGTCATGGGCGTTCGGCCTTCTTTATCCTTCACGTCCAACTTGGCACCATTTTCCGCCAGCAGCTTGATCACGGATTCCCATCCGCGGTTAGCCGCCCCGTGCATGGCTGTGAACCCCTCGGCGTTGGTAGCGTTTATGTCCGCGCCTTTTTCCAGGCACAACTTAATCGCCTCCGCATATTCGTCCTCCGCGTGCATATAGGTCTGGCCGACCACGTAGTTGATTCCAGCCGCCGCCATCAGCGGGGTGGTGCCGCGCAAGGTGGCGATATTGGGGTCCGCCCCGTGCTCCAGCAAATAGCGCATCAAGGCAACATCGCCCGATAAAGCCGCGCGGAGGAACGGCGTCTGGCCGTCGAAGTTCACCCAGGAGGCATCGCCCTGCATGAATCCCCTCACCGGTACGGTATTGCTTTGAGCGTTCACGTCCGCGCGCTTGGACACCAGAGACATGATCAATTCCATCGGATCGCCGCCATCCATTACCAGATCCGGGTAGCGCTCGCGATTGAAATTGCGTATTTCCGTTGCTGCGAAAAGCGGCCCACGGCCATAAGCGTCCACCGCATTGGGATCCGCGCCGCGCTCCAGCAAGTACATGGCGAGTCGAATATGGCCGTTCAAAATGGCGATCAGCAGCGGGCTGGTGCGGTTGGCGGAGCTCCAACCGATGTCGGCGCCAGCGTCCAGCAATATCTGCACCATGTCCCGATGCCCTTCGCGCGCGGCGAACAACAACGCAGTCATGGCGCCATTAGCGGTTGGGACGGCGCGCTGCCGGGCTACGCCCGCGCCGGAGGCTTGTGCCGGCCGGGGCGGTGGGGCATCTCCCTCCGGCACGTATATGCTCGTAGCCGCATTGATGTCTGCACCGCAGGCCAACAGCAGCTTTAACCACATCGGGGTGATTCTCAAGCACCGCCCACATCAGAGCCGACTGCTCGCGGACAGACTCTCTCGCGTTCACGTCCGCGCCGTAGTCGAGCAGAACTCTTACCGCATCTACTTTCCCGGTGCGCGCGGCCGTCATTAGTGCGGTTTCGCCCGACGGGTTCGCGGAGTTTGCACTGGCCCCGGCTTTCAGCAGCTTTTCAACAATTGCGCCATTGCCATTCGTCGCAGACAAAGAGAGCGGCGTCACGCCGTAGCGGGTCTGGGCTGTGACATCGGCGCCCGCTTGAAGGAGGAGTTCCGTGGTATCGAGGTCGTTCTTCCGGACCGCCCAATGCAGCGCGCTTGTGCCGTCCGGCGTCTTCGCATTGACATCCGCCTTTTGCTCGAGCAAGGCACGAACCGCCGGCTTATCGCCGGTCGAAACAGCGTCGACCAAGCGCGTATCGTTAGCGGCCGCCGAACCCGTTGCCGCGAGCACCAGCAGTATGGAACATCCCGCGTAAAGGCGATTTAACATCGAGTACCCGCCCTTCTGCCCCGGACCGGGCTGCTGCAAACCCTAATAACAACTATCACATCGGGCCGTGGGGGTCAACGACGTCGAATAGGCGCGCCTCAGAACTGAAACCGCGCGACCAGCATGCCTTGCCGCGGCGGAGGCGTGGCGAAAGTGGCGGCGGATGCAGCGGCGGGATTCGTGGCTGCCGCGCCCACGGCCGCCGGGTTGATCCACCCGAATCCTCCCGTGGTTTGGCCTTGCGCGTTCCGCGTTTGGGTAGCGAAAGCGTTCCCGCTGGTGGGCGCATTGAGGCCGGTGCGGTTGAAGATATTTGTGAACTCCGCGCGGACCTGTAAGCTGGCGCGTTCCTTGATGCGGAAGGTACGCCCCAGGCTGGCGGCTTCCTGCGGATGGCGCTGCTGCCGGTAGTCGTTGTAATAGGCGTTGGCGGTGCCGAACTGGCCCAACGGAGGATTTGCCCAGGCATTCGGATTTAGCACGAACGTGGTGTTGGGATCGAAGCAGTGGCAGTTCAGATTCTCCGTAAACAGCGGTTGGCCCGGAACTCGATCGACGTTGGTGCCTTGGAAGATGTACGAAGCAAGACTCGTGGTGGCCGTCGGCACCTTGAGGGGGAACCCGCTGGCATAATGTAGTACCGTGCCAAGCGTCCAATCCCGCGCGCCCCAGGATGCAACCCGGCTCAAAAAGCTGGAGGACCCCGCCAATACTTTGGGCGTGGTGTAACTCCCAGAGATAATCAACGACTGGGGCTGATCGAAGCCGGAGAAGGTCTTACTATTGTCGCGGTTGAATACATCGTTGATCACGGGCGTGGTGATAGACGCATAATTGTTATTGTCTTCCGCGCCCAGCGCGAGACTCTTGGACCAGGTGTAGGTGACCACTGCGTCCAGGCCGTGGGAGAATCGCTTGGTCATTTTGGCCTGAAGTGAGTCGTACCAGGTGTTGCCCAGGGGAGTCCAGGTCTGCACCACGCCTGTGAATTGCGGCAGAGGGCGCAGCGCCTGGGCCACGGTGAGCCCGGTGGGAAAGCCCGAATAGGGCAAACCGCCGAAGCCGCTCTGGATGGCCAGGGCTGAATTGACAGGAGACGCCAGGATGGCGCGGTCGGCGGCACTGTTCAGGTTCAGTCCCGACGCCGCGAGAGTCGAAAAGGGAACCGCGTCGGAGGCCCACGGACTTAGTGTTTGGGCCGCCCACCAAACGCCGCGATTGCCGACGTAGGCGGCCTCCACCAGCAGATTCGGGGTGATTGCCCGCTGAAGCCCCGCGCTCCACTGCCAGATCCTCGCGGGCCAACCGGCGTGTCGATCCACCATGTTGGTGGGATTGCCGACAGTCCCGGGCAAAGGCTGCTGGCCGGGATCGAAGTCTGGGAAGGTGATCTGGTAGGGCATGCCGCCGACCAGCGTGAAGGGCGGGATCCCATACGCAGGTCCCGCAAAGGGCTTGGTCGACCCGAAATTGCTGGCCTTAGAGGCATCGTTGTTAGTCTTGGCGTATGATATTCCCGCTCCGATGCGGAGCACGGTCTTCTGAGTGATCTGGTAGGCGCCGCCGAGCCGGGGCTGAAACGCCCAGGGATAATTGCTCGCGAACTGGCAGTTGCACCGTCCAGGGCCGTACCCCTCGAAAATGATGGCGCCCAGACGGCCGCCCGCGCCGGGGTTGGGCGTCGATACCGACACGTTAAACATGTAGCCGTCATGTTCCTTCAAGTAAGTTTGAAAATCATAGCGCAGGCCGTAGTCGAGGGTGAATTTGCGAGTCACTTTCCAAGTGTCCTGGACATACCATGCCAGCGAATGGTCCCCCGTGCGCATGGCGGCCGGGACGCTGTCATAGCCGGTATTGGGCGCGCCGATGAGGAAACTGGCGTAATTGAATCCAACCGAGGCGGGAAGCGACACGCCATTGAGCGAGGGAAGCCCGGTCTCGGTGGGGCTGTAAAGCATGTTGCCCGAGGAATACGTCTCGCTGAAGGACGGGTACCCGTTCACGATCACCTCTCCTCCGAATCTATAGGTGTGATTGTTGCGTACCCAGGTCAGCGAAGTCGTGGAGGTCGGCTTCAGGTTCTTAATAATGAAGTCCGACGGCGGACCAAAATTGGTCATGCCCCCTTCGGCATTGCTTAACACCGAAAAATACGGGAACAGGTTGGTGTTCGTTCCATTGAAGCCGATCAGGCTGTTGTCGAAGCGGGGCACCTCGGGATTTTGCCGGTTGTAAATGTAGCCCCCACCAAAGTGCAAAAGCAACGTGGGCGTGATCGTGTAATCGAGGTTCACGCGGTATGTATCCGCGGTGATGTGACTGCCGACCGTAACACCAATCGGAGAGGGCAGGCCGGAGTAGTTTGGGGAATCCGTCTGGGTGCGCGACCAATAGCCGGACAGCTTCATGCGGGCGCTGATGGAGTGGTCTATTTTGATTGAGGGAATCTCGGTTGCGCGGAAGTTCGAATACACCGGAAGGAAGTTATTCACCAATGCGGAGTTGGTGGGCAGCGGAATGTACGACTGAACCTTTAGCGCCACCGGATCCTGGGATGTGAGGGGAATGGTGTTGTTGGGATATGGATCGGTGTAGGGAACCCCGTTCACCAGCCGATAGGTCTTAGGATCGTAAATCGTGTTTTCAAACAATGCCCGGCCTAAACCGTCCGTTCCCAGATTGCGGCCGGTGAGCGCCTGCTGGAAATTGCCCTGGCGATAGGCGAGCGTGGGAACGATCGTGGGAAAGTTATTGATGACGTCGGTCTCGCGGAACTGCTCCCAGTTGAAGAAGAAGAAGGTCTTATCGTGGCCGTTGTAGACCTTCGGTATCCAAAGCGGCCCGCCCAAGCTGACGCCGTAATCGTTGCGCCGCTGGCGGGGACGCAGCAAGTGTCCATTCCCGTCGTTGGTAAATGGGGTGCCGGCATTGAGAAATTCGTTGACGAAGTAGTCGTAGCCGCTACCGTGGTACTGGTTGGTGCCGGACTTCATGGTGAAGTTGAAAAGGCCGCCGCCAGCTTGTCCGAACTCCGCTGCGTAGTTGCTGGCCTGGATGGCGACCTCCTGGACCGCCTCTACGCTGGGCTCGGTCTGCGAGGTTTGTCCATTGGTGATCGTAGCCGTGGCGTCTTGTCCCTCCACGCGCAACGCGGAGGAGTTTCCCTCCTGGCCGTTCAAGCGGATCGTGGTGTCACCCAGCCAAGCCGCCCCGGGAATCAAGTTCAGCACCGAGTAAGGGCTGCGTATGCCCGTGGCGCCGACGGCGCCGGTTCCGATTCCCAACACGGGAAGAGTGTTTAACGAATCCGAGGTGACGTTATGAGCCAGTTCGCCGCTCTCGGTCTTGAGCAGAGGCGCCGCTTCGGTGACAGTCACCGATTCGGCGTTGGAGCCGACTTCGAGCACGACATCGATACGCAGCGTCTGTTCGACGGGAACGGCGATGCTTTGCCGCACGTATTTTTTGAAGCCCTGCACGGTTACCGATAGCTCATAGGAGCCGGTGGGGACCTGGACCACGTAATTTCCCGTGGCCGAACTGCCCACCTGATACAGGGCACCCGTCTCCAGGTTCCGCACTTGAACGGGAGCGCTGGCGACCACCGCGCCGGCCGGATCGGCAATCGCGCCGGTAATCGTGCCACGATCGGATTGGGCAAACGCAGTCGAAACACACGCTAACACGCAAGCTAGGGTTGTACGCATAAGCTGACCACCTCACGTTAGAGACTCCAAGCGAGTCTACTCCCGAGAGCTGTGGCCGTCAAGCGGGATTGGTGACCACATCGGGATTGCTGACCGAGTTGGACGGGTTAGACGGGCGTTCAAGCCCGGTCTGGCGGGCGCGCCGCGACCACCGCAATGGGGGATGGCGCACGACGTTCGCTGATCGCGCACAACGCGTTCGCTGTGCGCTCGGGGAATCAGGAGCCAGGAGTCAGGAGTCCACGCCTGTCGAAACGATGGCACGGGGAGGAGCGCATAGATTCCGGGAGCATCCTCAACGACGCGTAACGGGCTACCCATTTCGGACCCACTCCCCCGGCTTGGGTTCCCATGGGGCAACCGCCCGCTGTTTGGCGCCCGGTGTCCGGGTTGTTCTTTGGGGCGGTTCTTGCCGTCTGGGTTGGGTGGCTAGTTCAGGGGGAGGCCCCGCGCTTTTCTCCGTGAATCTTTGAGGTTCAGGCCGATCTGACGCTGGACCGTGGCCCTCGAAAAAACGAAACATCTATGACCGGGGCCGTGCACCCCCGACGATGAAAATACGCGAGATAATGCAGGCGTGTGAGGGGAGCGGTCGGCTTGGGTAATGGCGTTAGCCCGTAAACGAAACTGACTGGATCCGCG